>JBDTKD010000122.1:0-8105 GCA_039935515.1 Bradyrhizobium sp. | reverse complement strand
GAACGGCGATGGATAGAGTTCAGACCGCGACGGCGAACCTTGCGCCTACTTCAGCGAACTGTTGACCGAAGCAAATTTGGTGTTGAGCTGGGGCCCGATGCCCTGAACCGTGGCGATGATCGCAAATGCGATGCCGGCGGCGATCAGGCAATATTCGATCGCGGTAGCTCCGGTTTCGTCGCCGCAGAATCTTGAAATCAACGCCCGCATTCAAAGCTCCTGTCGCGCTTTCCATGGGGGCCTGCCGCGCGAGCCCCGGCGTAATCCTAGGCCGATTTCGTTGCAAGCGTATTCACGAACAGGCTGAACGGCAGGTTAAGGCCAGGACCGGCCTTTTGCCGCATCGCGAAACCACATCGCCGCGCCTTCCGAACTCCCTCTTGCGCTGAATCCAAGGCGGCCTGTCGGGGATGCAAAACGAGATAGCAGAGGCTCGCCGCAGACACCGCGCCCAAGCTTTACCGGCCGAACAATTCCTGTTCCAACTAGCCGGCACAGGTCGAGCACGATCTCGGCCGGCCTTGGGGAGGAATCGGCATGAAACTCGGCGCCGCCATCGCAGAAATCATGAAGCGCGAGGGAATCGAGATTCTCTGCGGCTATCCGGTCAACCATCTCATTGAGCACGCGGCCAACGCCGACATCCGCCCGGTGATGGTGCGGCAGGAGCGGATCGGACTGCATATGGCGGACGCGATTTCCCGGGTCAGTTCCGGGCACACCATCGGCGCCTTCTGCATGCAACATGGGCCCGGCTCGGAAAATGCCATGGGCGGCGTCGCCCAATGCTATGGCGAGTCCGTGCCCGTGCTGGTGCTGCCGATGGGCTATGCGCGGCGGCTTGCCAATATCGAGCCGAACTTCAATTCCAGCCAGGCGATGAAGGCGTTTGCGAAGTCGGCCGAGCCGATCAACCTCGCGGCCGAAGTCGGCAATATCTTCCGGCGCGCCTTCACCCGGCTGAAAAACGGCCGCGGCGGACCCGTCATCGTCGAGATACCGTCGGATATGTGGAACGAGGAAATCCCCGAGCCGCTCAACTACACGCCGGCGTTGCGCACCCGCTACGGCGCCGACCCGGTCCATGTGAAGCAAGCCGCGGCGCTGCTGATCAGCGCCAAACGGCCGGTGATCTATGCCGGCCAGGGCGTGCATTACGCCAAGGCGTGGCCGCAACTGCGGCGGCTCGCCGAAAGGCTCGCTATTCCCGTCACCACCAGCCTTGGCGGCAAATCGTCATTCCCCGAGACCCACCCACTATCGCTCGGCTCCGGCGGACTGGCCGTGCCGCGTGCGGTGCCGAAATTCCTTGACGAGGCCGACGTGATTTTCGGCGTCGGCTGTTCGTTCACGGAAACCTCGTTCGGCATCGCCATGCCCAAAGGCAAGACCATTATCCATTCCACGCTCGACCCGGCGCATCTCAACAAGGATGTCGAGGCGAGAATCGGGCTCATCGGCGATGCCGGTCTGGTGCTCGACGCGCTGCTCGAGGAGATCGGCAAGAGTGTGGGCATCGATCGCGACGCGTCTGCCGTCGCTGCCGAGATCGCCGCCTCGCACAAGGAGTGGTTGGCGAAATGGATGCCCAAGCTCACCAGCGACGACGCGCCGCTCAACCCCTATCGCGTGCTCTGGGATCTGCAGCACACCGTCGATATCGCAAATACCATCATCACCCATGACGCCGGCAGCCCGCGCGATCAGCTCTCGCCGTTCTGGAAGCCGGTCGAACCGTTGTCCTATCTCGGCTGGGGCAAGACCACCCAGCTTGGCTATGGGCTCGGACTGGCGATGGGCGCCAAGCTCGCGAGGCCCGACAAGCTCTGCATCAACGTCTGGGGCGACGCCGCCATCGGCTTCACCGGGATGGATTTCGAGACCGCCGTGCGCGAGCGGATTCCGATCCTGTCGATCCTGCTCAACAATTTCAGCATGGCGATTGAACTGAAGGTGATGCCGATTTCGACCGAGAAATACCGTTCCACCGATATCTCCGGCGACTACGCGGCGATGGCCCGCGCCTTTGGCGGCCATGGCGAACGCGTGACAAGGCCAGAAGACATCATCCCGGCGATCCGGCGCGGCATTCAGAAGACCAAAGAAGGCATCCCGGTGCTGCTGGAGTTCATCACCTCGAAGGAAACCGAGGTTTCAAGGCCGGGGACGTAAGGCCTGCCATGGTGCAGTGCGGAAAATAATCGGGCTTCCGCTGGCCCGGACGGTTCCATGATGAAATAATCGGATTCCCGGACGGGTACTGAGGGTCCGAGCCCTCGTCGCCAAGCGACATGGAATTGATGGAGTGACGGTGCTTTCCCAAGACTTGGAGGCCGATCTCAGGCAGGAGAATGCGCGCCTCTTGAGCGAATTGCGCTCCGCCCAGGATCGTCAGACGGCCAGTGCCGAAATCCTCCAGGCGATAGCCAGCACCTCGGGGGATGCCGAACGATCGCTGCAACAGATCGCCGAGATCACCGCCCGCCTGTTCGCGGCCCAAAGCGTCACGATCCGGATCGCCGAGGGTGAGGAATGGGGACGCTCGATCCGGTTCGGGGCGATTTCAAAGCGGATCGCGACGGAGGTTCCGGCGGCACAGCTGCGGATTAGAGCCCGCAACCTGCCCGGCACCGTCGTCCGCGAAAACCGGCAGATTCACATTCCCGACCTGAGCCATCTTGAACCCGAAGTGGCCGACTGGCCTGGTCTGCTGAGCGCGCGCGCTTCCGGCATCTGTACCGTGGCCGGTACGCCGCTTCGGCGCGAAGGCCATGCGATCGGGGTCTTCGTCGTTTACCGCGACAAGCTGCAACCCTTCACGGCGCAAGAGCTGTCGCTGCAGCAGAGTTTTGCCGACCAGGCCGTGATCGCGATCGAGAACGCGCGGCTGTTCAACGAGACCGCGCAAGCACTGGAACGGCAGACCGCCACGGCCGACATCCTGAAGGTCATCGCCAGTTCGCCGTCGGATGTGCAACCGGTTTTCGAGGCCATCGCGACCAGCGCCAACCGGCTGATTGGCGGGTTCTCGACGGTGGTGCTGCGCTTTGTCGGCGACAGCCTGCACCTCGCGGCATTCACACCGACCAACCCGGAGGCAGATGAATTCCTGCAGGCGTCGTTTCCGCAGCCGATCGGCACGTTCCCACCGTTCTTGATGGTTCGCGATGGTGCGACCGTTCAGTTCACGGATACCGAATCGGAAGGAGTCCCCCCGTTGAACAGGGACCTGGCTCGATTGCGCGGCTATCGCAGCATGCTGTTTGTGCCGTTGATGAGCGGCGGTGCGCCGACCGGAATGATCAGCGTCACGCGCAAGGAACCCGGATCGTTTGCCGACCATCACATCCAGTTGCTGCGGACCTTCGCCGACCAGGCGGTGATTGCCATTGGCAACGTGCGGCTGTTCAAGCAGGTGCAGGAGCGCACAAGGCAATTGTCCCAGTCGCTCGACGATCTGCGCACCGCTCAGGATCGCCTGGTGCAGACCGAGAAGCTCGCTTCGCTCGGCCAACTCACCGCGGGCATCGCCCATGAAATCAAGAACCCGCTCAATTTCGTCAACAATTTCTCGGCGCTTTCAGCGGAACTGACCGACGAGCTCAACGACGTCCTGAAGTCGGCTGGGCTCGCCGACAAGATCCGCGAGGAAGTCGATGAATTGACTGGCCTTTTGAAGGACAATCTGGAGAAAGTGGTGCAGCATGGCAAGCGCGCCGATTCCATTGTCAAGAACATGCTGCTGCATTCGCGCGACGGCGCCGGCGAGCATCGGCCTGCCGACATCAACGCCCTGATCGACGAAAGCCTCAACCTCGCCTATCACGGAGCGCGCGCCGAGAAACCGCAATTCAATGTCACGCTGCAGCGCAACTTCGATCCGGACGCCGGGGTGATCGAGGTCTTCCCGCAGGAGATCACCCGCGTATTCCTGAACCTGATCGCGAACGGATTTTACGCGGTCGCCAAGCGCAAAGCCGAGAACGGCGCGGGTTTTGAGCCGATCGTCAGCGCGACCACGAAAGACTGCGGCGCCGAGGTCGAAATCCGGATCCGCGACAATGGCACCGGCATCCCGCCTGAGGTGAAGGAAAAGATGTTCAATCCCTTCTTCACGACCAAACCGGCCGGCGAAGGCACCGGACTTGGGCTGTCGATGAGCCACGACATCATCGTGAAACAGCATGGTGGCACGATCGACGTCGACACCGAGCCCGGCGCATTCACGGAATTTCGGATCGTTTTGCCGCGCACAAGAAATTTCTCAAGTAAATAAAGAGGTTGGACGTGAGTGTTCTGGTTCTTGTGGTGGATGACGAGCCCGACGTGGAGTCCTTGTTCCGTCAACAATTCCGGCGCGACCTGCGGGCGCAGCGTTTCGTGATGGATTTTGCCATTTCAGCAGCCGATGCGCTGGCGCGCATCGCCGGCACGATCGAACAGTCGCTGATCCTGATTCTTTCGGACATCAATATGCCCGGCATGACCGGTCTTGAAATGCTGCCCCGGGTCAAGGCCATTCGACCGGGTGTTCCCGTCATCATGATCACTGCCTACGCCGATCCCGAGACCCGGCGCCGGGCGATGGAAAGCGGCGCGACGGGGCTGCTGACCAAGCCGATCGATTTCGATCTGCTGCGGGAGGAAATCCACACCCGGCTGCAGCAGGCGGGATGAGCCCGCCGCTTACGGCTTGAAGAACGCGGGATCGTTGAGCGCCTTGATCATGGTATCGACCATGTCGGCGGCGCCGTGATCCTCGCGCTCCTCCAGGAGTTCCCACATCTTGCGCAAATTGGCGCGCATCGGCGCCTTCAGCGAGGGGTCGCGCTCGATCAATGTCCGCGCGATGCAGAACACAATGCCCTCGGCGCCCATCCGGGTGTGCTCGATGGTAGGCTTGCTCATGGCCGGCTCCTTGTCGGATTTCGACGCCTGATTTGGCTTGCGGCCGCTGTTAAATCAAATAGCGGCGCAGGGATAGCCAGCAGCGGGCCGAAATCACCGAACCGGGGCAGCCTACTCGGCCATCTCCACCGGCGTGGCGGGCCCGGCCAGCGGCCTTTCTTCCATCGCAATCATGCACAGCGACGAAGCGGCCATCAGCGCGGCGGCGGCGGCAAACACATAGCGGAATGCCGCGACCATGTCGGTGGCGGAAATTGAGTTCACCGGGCCGCGATGTTCCCCGCTAAGTGAAATGTCCGCTCCGAGTGCCATCAGCAGGATGGTGCTGAATGCCGCCACCGTGAACGACGCCAGCAGGGCGCGGAAGAAATTCATCGCCCCGGTCACGGTGCCGACCTGGGCGCGCGCCACCGAATTCTGCAGCGATACCACGCTGACCGGGAACGCCGTGCCGAGCCCGAGCGCGAACACCGAGAGCAGCAGCAACAGCGCCCACAGCGGCAACACCATGAATGTCAGTGCCAATCCCGTGGCCGCCGAGCAGGCGGTACCGATGATCGCGACCCGCTTGTAATGCCTGGCCCGCGCCATGGTCCGGCCGGCGATCGCGGCGCCCCCGGTCGAGACCGCGGCCAGCGGGATCAGCGCAAGCCCCGCCTCGCTGGCGCTGAGGTGATAGACCACCTGGTAATACAGCGGCAGGTGCACGGTCAGCCCCAGCATCGCACCCAGCGCACAGCCGCCGGCGGCCATGGCGTAAGGCACGACCTTTCCACCCATTAGCGGCAACGGCAGGAAGGGCTCTTCGGCCATTCGGGCATGCCACACAAACGCAAGCGCGAGCGCGACCGAGGCGCCGACCATCGCCAGGATGGTCGGCGACAGCCAGAGATAGCGGTTTCCGCCCCAGGTCAGCACCAGCATGAAGACGACCGCGGAGGCCATCAGCAGCACCCCGCCGAGCCAGTCGACCTTGCGCCTGCGGTGGAACACCGGGATCTTGCCCATCTTGGGGAGCAGCAGCGCCAGCGATGCAAGCCCGAGCGGCACGTTGATCCAAAAGATCATCGACCAGTGCAGGTGTTCGGCGAATACGCCGCCGAGGATCGGCCCGCCGATCCCGGCCGCAACCCACACGCCGCTGAAATAGGCCTGATACTGGCCTCGCTCGCGCGGTGTCACCACGTCGGAAATCACCGTCTGCACGATCGGCATGATGCCGCCGCCGCCGAGCCCCTGCAGGCCGCGCGCGAGGATCAGCACCGGCATGTTGGGCGCCAGCGCGCACAGGATCGAGCCCGAAATGAACAGGCTGAGCGCGGCGATGATCATGGCGCGGCGGCCGTAAATATCGCTCAGGGTGCCGAATACCGGCGCCACCGCGGTCGATGCCAGCAGATAGGCGGTGATGACCCAGGACAGGCTGATGACGTCCTGGAATTGGCGGCCGATGGTCGGCAACGCGGTCGCGACGATGGTCTGGTCCAGCGCGGCCAGAAACATCGTCAGCATCAGGCTCATCAGGATGGTGCGGACTTCGCTCGGCGCGAGCACGGCCCGCGGCGCGATCGACGGCGCGTCGCTGATCTCGATCACCTCGCCCGGAATCCGCGACAACTCGCTCGCGATCCCTTCGGGCAAGGCCTGCTGGTCAGCCGGTCGAGGGCTCTGCCGTTCAAACCTGTTCATTGGGGAGGCGCGCGGAGGTTGTTCAGTTCAACAAAGGTGGAGTGGCATGCCACCATGAGGAATCGCTGGTTTGAGTTATGCTTAGCGGAGAAAAGACCAGCGCGGCAGCGGGTCGGCTGCATGGGTGCGTCCCGCGAAGTGACAACCGCGATCGCGTGATTGATTGGTGCGCCGTCTTCAGGATTGTGGCCGCTTCTTCAGCCGGGCACGCTTCGGCAACAGCGTCGGCCATTGCACGATGTGATCCTCGAGGTCGGCGTCGGCGACCTCTTCCTCGGTCCCCTGCACCCTGCCTCGCACCGATACGCCCGCTTTATGAACAGTATCGGGGTCGCCGGAAATCAGCGGATGCCACCAATAGAGATCGCGCCCTTCGGCGACCAGCCGGTAACCGCAGCTTGGCGGCAGCCAGTTCAGGGTGCGAACGTTCGCCGGGGTAAGCCGCACGCAGTCCGGAACCAGGTCCGAACGATTCGCATAGTCCTTGCAGGTACACAGCCCGGCATCGAGCAGTTTGCAGGAAACATGAGTGAAATAGATCTTGCCGGTATCCTCGTCCTCGAGTTTCTCGAGGCAGCAGCGCGCGCAGCCGTCACACAGGCTTTCCCATTCGGCGTTGGACATTTCCTCCAACGTCTTGGTTTTCCAAAAGAATCCCTCCTGGCTGGAGGGCGGCTTGGATCGGACGGTCATATTTCCTTGAGTTCCCAGCCGTTTCGGCGTCAGTCCTTCTAGGGGTTGCAGCGGCGACGGTGCAAGGGGCCATGTGGCGGTCGCCCGAATGGCTGTTGTCCGCATTAGCCCTGCTGTTCAAAATCGCAGCAGGACCATTGGTTTATCGCCCCTGCTCGGTTACATAGTGAGCCAGTCCCCGGGGAGCGCAAAAGCGCCTTGGGTTTGCCGCAACATTCCCGCAAGACGTTTCAACGGTACCCCAACCGGGTGCTTCAGCGCTTTCGAACTGATCAAGGGTCCCGGTGCGCCAGATCGTACCACCGCAGTGGAAGAAAAGCTTCCGGCACTGGCTGCTGGACCTCGACGCGCGCATCGACTCGACCCTGTTCTCCTCCGGCAAAGGCGCCCGCGAACTCTATGAGCGGTATTCGACCTTCATGGACCGCTTCTATGTCGGCCGCTGGAAGCGCTGGGTGTTCATCGAGCCGCTGTCGGAAGCCGCCACGATCGGGCTCGCCGGCCTGGTCCTGATGCTGGCGCTCGCGGTGCCCGCCTTTCGCGAGACCGCCGATGACGACTGGCTGAAGAAATCCGACCTCGCGGTGACCTTCCTCGACCGTTACGGCAACCCGATCGGCAACCGCGGCATCAAGCATAATGATTCGATTCCGCTCGAGGACTTTCCGGACAACCTGATCAAGGCCACCCTCGCCACCGAGGACCGCCGTTTCTACGACCATTTCGGCATCGATGTCGCCGGCACCTTTCGTGCGCTGTTGACCAACGCGCAGGCCGGCGGGGTTCGCCAGGGCGGCTCGTCGATCACCCAGCAA
>JBDTKD010000121.1:0-10605 GCA_039935515.1 Bradyrhizobium sp. | reverse complement strand
AGTACGGCCTGATGCAGGCTTACGCCGAAGGCTTCGACATCCTGCGCAACAAGGACTCGAAGGATCTGCCGGAGGACGAGCGCTTCATTCTGAACATGCCCGATATCGCGGAAGTCTGGCGGCGCGGCAGCGTCATCTCATCCTGGCTGCTGGATCTCGGCGCCGCCGCGCTGATCAAGGATCCGCAGTTGAAGGAGTTTTCCGGCTACGTCCAGGATTCCGGCGAGGGTCGCTGGAGCGTCGAGGCGGCGATCGAGGAGGCGGTTCCGGCCGACGTGCTCTCCGCCGCGCTCTATTCTCGCTTCCGCTCGCGGCAGCAGCACAATTTCGGAGAAAAGATACTCTCCGCCATGCGGTTCGGCTTCGGCGGGCACGTCGAGGGGAACGAATCCATTGATCCGGAACCGAAACCGAAAGCAGGGCAGCGTCATTCGGCGGCACATGACGCTGCGGAGTAGCGCCATGCCGGACAATCAGCCGATCGGAACATCTCCGAGCAAACAGGCAGTGGGGTCGTCGCCGCCGCGGCAGGTCTCTCCGGCCGATCCCTGCGCCATGGTGGTCTTTGGTGCCGGCGGCGACATGGCCAAGCGCCTCCTGATACCGGCTCTCTACAACCTCTCGCGTACCAAGGTGCTGCCGGAGAACTTTTCATTGATCGGCGTGGATCTGGCCGACGGAACGGCGGAAACCTGGCGCGATCATCTCCACGACATGCTGAAAACCTTCGTGGGGAATGCGAACGCGGAGTTCGACATCGATCGGATCGACGAGGCCGCGTGGAAGCGACTCGCGGAGAAGATGTGTTATTTTTCCGGCGATCTTACCAAGCCCGCGCTCTACGAGAAGATTCGCGGCGCATTGGGTGACGCAGAGAAGACACACGGCACGCAGGGAAACGCCATCTTCTACCTCGCGGTCGCGGATCGCTTCTTTGGCACCGCGGTCGAACAGCTCGGCAAGACGAAGCTCACCGATCAGGGCGAGGACAAGGATGGAAAACCCCGATTCTGGCGCCGCGTGGTGATCGAGAAGCCGTTTGGTCACAGCCTGGACTCGGCACGCGAACTGAACGCTCGCATTTTACGGACGCTCGACGAGGACCAGATATTTCGGATTGATCACTTTCTGGGAAAGAGCACGGTCCAAAGCATCATGGCCTTCCGTTTCGCCAACGGACTGTTCGAGCCGATCTGGAATCGCGACCGGATCGATCATGTGCAGATCACCGTGGCGGAGACGGTGGGCGTCGAGGAGCGCGGCAAGTTCTACGAGCAAACCGGTGCGCTCCGCGACATGGTGCCCAACCACGTGTTCACGCTCCTTTCGATGGTGGCCATGGAGCCTCCCACGGGATTCGACGCCGCTTCGATCCGCACGAAGAAGACCGAGCTGTTCGCAGCGATGTCAGCCGTCGAGCCGGCACGGGCGGTGCGTGGCCAGTATGGCGGCGGCACGGTTCTCGGCAAGAAGGTGAAGGCCTACCGGAAAGAGCCGAACGTTGCCGCGGATTCGAACGTCGAGACCTATGTCGCCATGAAGCTCGAGATCGACAACTGGCGCTGGTCGGGCGTGCCCTTCTACTTCCGGACAGGCAAGCACCTGTCGCAGCGTCTGACGGAGATCGCGATCCGCTTCAAGCAGGCGCCCTACACGGCGTTCCAGAATACCGTCGTCGATGCCCTGCGACCTAACTGGCTGGTCCTGAACATCGCTCCGGATGAGGGCATTTCCCTTCAGTTCGAGGTCAGACGTCGAGGTCCGGTGGTCGACCTGGCCGCCGTAAAAATGGACTTCCGCTACGACGACTGGTTTCCGAAGGAGCCGAATGTCGGATACGAGACGCTGATCTATGACGTCATGATCGGCGACCCGACTCTGTTCATGCGTGCCGACATGGTGGAGCAATCCTGGCGCATCGTGCAGCCGGTGCTCGACGCCTGGGCCGCGAAAAAGGCCGATTTCCCTCACTACGACTCCGGCAGCGATGGCCCGACGGCGGCCGATGAGCTGCTGTCGCGTGATGGCGGACGAACCTGGCGGCCGCTGGTTCCCGCATTGGGACGGCGAATCGGCGATTGATGTGGTTGGCTATGGCGTCCAGATCGCGGCCCAGCTCGGGGCCCGCATTATCAAGGTGAAGCTGCCGACGGCGCATATCGAGCAGGAAGTAGCTCGCAAAGTATATGACGAGCGGCGCATTCCCATCGTGACAGCGGCGGAGTGTAAATCGGCATGGGGTCCCGACGCCGATCGGCACGGTAAGTCTCTGATCCACTTGACATTGGAGGGGGCATGCTTCGGCGCCTATTTACAATGTGACCACGACGACCCGCAATGCCATGCCCTTCGGGCGGAAGCGTCCGATCAGCGCCTTAAGGTCCGGGAGGATGCCGTCGTTGAGAGCGGCTTGCAGCGCAACGGGCAGGGAAGAGCCTTGTCGTGCTCATTCGATCACTGCGTCTGCGGGGCTTCATGGCCTTATATGAGATCTAGACATACTCGAACATGTCCGAGCCCACTCGCCGAGACCGACATGCAGCGCCACTTAAGTTAGCCGCGCGGTGCGCCGTTCCGGACGTAAGGTGATTCCTGGTGCCCTAATCGGGCCTTTGGCTGGCCCACCATACGAGACCACCGAGCGCGATGATCAAAAATGTGACAGCCGCTAACAGCAGTGGTGACTGGTCGAGCCAACCCAAGCCGGGCACTGCCAGGAACAGGATTCCGCCGACGGCACAGATTTGCCAGACCCGAGCCTGCACGCCCGCGACGAACGTTCCGAGGGCCAGGAGGGTGACAATGGCGAGCGACGTCGCGTTGGCGTTCATCACACCCTGTACGCCGCCATTGTGGATCAGGTAAATCGCGAGCAGGAGCGCGCACCATATCGAGGCAAGTCTATAAACGAGGCCCAGGTGTTCGCTCCGGTTCACAAAATGCCTCCATCCCTCGACAACCGATATGACGCCGAAAATCGGTGTCAGAATGACCCAGTAGGTTACAGGCAACCGGAAGATTATGCCCACGAGCGTCAGCGACAGCATGGCAATGTAGAGTATATCGTGAAGGAACCACTTCAGTGCAACGGATCGTTTCGATACTGGAAGGTCCCCATCCGCATTGGAGTGGTTTTCGTCGCGGAGCTTCTGCTCCACGCTGGCTGCGTCGCTTTCCCGAGAGATCGTGCCGACCCGATGCTCGCGATCAATGGTATCCATGATTGAACCCGCCGACAAAAACTAGCACCAGAAATGGTACTATGAGGATCAAGCCGCGTCCGCCGCAATAGCTTGAGCGATTACAGTAGTGGGTGCCACCGCCGAACGGCGGGAGGACGATAAGCGCGCTGAAGAGTAATCTCATCGGTCCTCAAAAGGGTCGTTTTTGAATTGCATATCGAACGGTTGTGGGCAGTCATTGCGGACGGGAAAGCGAAATGATGCCAAGTCCCGGCCGTACCGCGGCTAAGGCCTCGACCCGTCATTGAACGGATCGGCTTTCTCGCCTGTATCGACTGCCGCATCTCGGTTCTGGCCAGCCTCGCGTTCCATGTCCCTCTCGCTGCCGGCGGCGTTTTGCGCTTTGCCGGCCAGCTGCTCGGCGACGCCATCGGCCTGCAGTTTCGGATTTCCGACGAGGCTGCCGATGCCCTGGATCAAGGCGCCTTTGAGTTGGTGCCCGATGCCCTTGACGCGCTCGGTATCTATCCCGAACACTTGATCCCCGCCCGTGTCGGCCGCATTCTGTGCATCTCCAATTGTCCGCTCGGCGGTTCCATCCGCTGCGAGCTTCGCGTCGCCGATGGCCTTGCCCAGGCTCTCCTTGACGGCTCCCTTGACTTGGTGACCGATTCCCTCGATGCGACTATTTTCCATAACACTGCCTTTCGCGCGCTGTCCACGAAACTTAGTCGTTTGCCGGTTCGCGTGTCTTTTGTGATAGTGGCCCTGCTGAGAGCCGAAAGGCTACCCCACAAGACAACGCACGCACGACGTAGCTGACGACGACCTAAACATAGGCTAGGCAAGCTTCCCTTGACAGGATCGGAAACTACTCATCCGCTCAAGGCGGACGTCGGTGGAAAACGCGCGGTTCAGGGCTGGCCCCAGTGTAAGCAGGATAGCGACGTGTTCCGCTACCATCAGCGCCTCGTTGGTGTTGATGACACCGCGGGGTATGCGTCCGGCGATGCATGTGCGTATTCCGATGCTCGAGCTCGTCAAGCGCCAAATGTGCGGGCGGGGTAAGCGGGAGCTACTTCAGGGCCGCCTGACCGAAGCTACATGACCGCGGCTCTGTACCAAAGTTGCATCAGCCCTCAATTTCATGAGGGAAAACGGGAAAACGGCTGAAAAGGCGCCCCGAACACTCGCATCGTGCCGTTCAGCTATTCTGGAAACGAGCTCGGCTGCTCGTCTGCCTAGATCTTGCCGTCTCGATCGTACGTCCCTCCGATGTGCTGTCTTAGCCTCGGGCCGGAGGATCGGGATCCGCCGATCCCCGTGCACGCCTGTTCTGAGCCGCTGCTCGGCAATTTGCGGTCTCTTCAGCCGTCGCTTAAGTAGATTCCGAACCTGTCATGTCGTCATGGGATGTCTATATTTTGGACTGGTATTCAAAAATATGGCGCGATTGGCTGAGGGTAGCGGCGCCGCATTTTTGTTTTCGCCGCGAACCAGTGACTGCGTCGCGTATCCCGTAGCCGCGGCTCCCTCGCCGGATTCGCGTCGCAAATCTGGTTCACTGACACTTTCGAAGGAGCTTAAGGATGAATATCGAAGAACGTATCAACGCCGTGCGTGCTGGGCGTGCTCTGAAAACGCAGGCAGCGCCGATCGAAAAGAAGGTACGAGTAGAGCAGGTCACATCGGAAGTCGAGGTGGAGAAGGTATCGTCCACCGAAAAAGACTTCGACATCGCGAACAACACGGTTGCGAGTATCATGAGCCGGAGCGATCTGAGTGATAAAGGCAAGCTAGAAGCCGTTGTCGAGTTCCTATGCGCGAAAAACGAAGACTATCACGCGGCTCAAAAGCACTTTGCCGAACTTGAAGTGTATTTTACCTATGAGCAGAGCAAAAGAACGCAGGTCAGCGAACATAATATCCAGCGCCTGATCGATGAACTGGAAGAGGGAACGAAATCATTGGTGAAGCATATTCTAAATGATTTTAATTCGGTGAGCATTGGTGCTGGAAAGATCAAGCAGCTCTTGACGGTAATGGAAAAAGCAAGAGTTGACGGAAGGACCGTGGAAGTTCTGACTGCTGCCTACAAATTCAACGAAAGGCTCATCAAAGAGATTTCCGCGCTAAAGGAAATTCTAGCAGACGGACAAAAGAAGGAGACGGAGACTCTGCAGAGGCAGAAGCGCTTTCAAGATCAAAAAATGAAAAGCGAAGAGGGTGTCGCAAATACGTTCTTCCGTGCTTTTGGGATCAATGGATCCAATCAGAGGATTGAGGATTCCCTGTATTACGCAACATATGAATTGAAATCGGTGCAGGGCAAAATCAAGGAGTTCCGCGACACTCTTAGCGAGAAAGAAGGACAGCGCAATAAGGAATTGGAGGACGGCGAGCTCACCATCCTGCGCACAATCGATGCGACCGAGGGCGGACTTACCGACCAGATCCTCGAGACCGCAAAGGATAGCTTAGCTCTTATTAAGAGTACCCGAGTGTCGATTGAAAGTTTGCTTTCGGCAAATGCCAAGAGCCGTGCGGCGTGCACTGACATTACCAGAACGCTAAATAGCATGGCGGGTGGTGAAACCATCCTCAAGGGAGCGTTGCATGTGGCCGCCAAGGAAACCCATCTGCAAGGCAAAAGCCTTAATGCTGCTGTTGATAAGCTGAAACAGGACAGCGCGGAGTCTGCTGGCGACGAGGCCCGGTTAACACTGGTCACTGTTAAATTTGATAAACTGAGCCAGACTGAACAGGGCGCATTGGATTACGAACGAGTTCTTCAGACCAAGGTCGTGTCCTTCGAGATGTTGGCGTCAGCTAATGTGCAAGCTGAGGCGCGGGCTCAGCAGTTTGCTACGTTGGTCGAATCCCAACACGAGTTATTGTCTAACCTGCAACAGCAGGCGCTACCAGTCACTGCCAGCGCTCTTGAGATGGGTCTTCAACAGGGTGTCGCATTACGTGACGGAATGCTGGCCGCCGGTGTGCGCGACGCGACCAATAAGGCCCAAGCGATATTTGGATCGAACCTTGAGGGGGCAACCGGAGCTCAAGCCAGACTCGAGTCCGAAAATCTTACTCAGATGCGCGCAGCAATTACGGCTTTAGGCAAGGCGCAGGCCCTTATTGTGGAGCGAACGGACAAGGCCATTGATCGTGGATTAACTTCGCTAGAGCTCGTCGAGGAAGTCACGGCATCGGCTGGGGCCGTTCGCGCCGCCATGTCGGACTTCCAGAAGGCTGACTCTGTTGTGACCTCTCGCGATGACATTGCGGCCACAAGCGCTCCACTTGATGTGACGCCACCTGTGCTCAAGATTGTGGGTTCCGATCAGGACCGTACCAAACGGTAGCTTGACTAGGACGATAGGGAGGCCGCGAGTGCCGCTTGATCTGATCAGCGGAGCTCGGGGGTGATACGAGGGCGAATCGACGGCATTGTCCCATGCGACTGAGATATAGTTGAAACTATGAGCCTATCGACGAACGTACCGAACTTCGCAGTCAGCCAAGATCTGCCATTTTTGCTTCAAGTCAAGTTTGAGGATTATGCGAAGCTTCTCGCAGCTATTTCGGGCGAGATCAGCGACTCACGAGGCGGTGACGAATTCATCGAAAAGGCTGTGACGGATAACAAGCAGCCGTCATCGCGCGCATTGCTTACGCGCTATGTCGGGTTCAATGGTAAGTTGACTGAACTGCAGACGGTATTAGCGTCAGCCGGCGTTAACAGTACGTGGATAAGAGGCGCGCCGGGCACAGGAAAAACCTCCTTGGCAGAGGAGTTGATACGTGCACGTGCGGAAAAGCGGCTCAGTAGTTCCACGCTTGGTGGCCCGTTCTTTCTGTTCAATGTCAGTCTCTTTTTAACACGCCCGCCCCCTACATGGGTGGATGATTTCAACAAGTCCTTGAATTACGTCAAAAGCAACCATGGTCTGCTGATTATCGATCACATCGACGATCTGGTAAAGGCATCGGGTGACAGTTCGGACCGGCTGATGCAATCGTTGATTGCCTGCCTGGAAAGCAGTGACGATTTTCAGGCAATCATCTTATCCGATACCAAAAACAACGATTCTATCGCCGATGTTTCGACCGGAATTCTTCGTTGCTTCCAGGTTTTGGAGACCGAAGAACCAAGTCTGGATGGTCTAAAGCCAGTTCTGATGTCGCATTTTCGCAGCCTCAGCCGGATCCATAATATAGACTACAGTGAGCCGGTGGCCGATGAAATCATCCGATTGTTGGCACGCTATCCGGGGCGGGCGTTCACATCCAGCAAACGTCCTGAAAAAGCGATCTTCTTTGCGGATAAAGTCGGTGCCATGGTTCGTCTAAACGTGTTTGCCGAGCCGATTCAATTGGCCGAATTGCGCGATCAGATGGGTGCATTACGCGATACGTTGAATGTCACTCGCCAAAGTGACGGGGTAAATCGTTCCCTAACCACCATCATCGAAGAGAAGCTTGTCGATCTGCGATCAGACTATAAGGACGCCCACCAAAGGTACGAGGACAGATTCGGTCCGTATTTCAAAGCAAAGAGTTTGCTGGATGGCATAGAGAGCAGGCTGGGCCCCCTGGAATCGAAGCAGCAACAGGACCGCACGCCTGAGGAAAAGAAAGAGTTTAACACATTGAAGGACGGATTGAAGTCCGCCCGTAGTGGCGTTACCCGGGAAGAACAGAGGCTTTACCAGGTCCGGCCTGAAGTAACCACTGCGGATGTTCGTAAGATATTTAGCGACTATTCTGGTGTCCCGCTGTCGAATCTGTCGGCTAACAAACTTGAACGACTCTCCAGTCTCGAAGTTAATCTCAGCTCTGAGATTTTTGGTCAAAGCGCTCCGGTAATGGCCGTTGCTAAGGTCTGGCGCGAGCGCGAGCTGGGCGTAAGTGATCCATCTCGTCCTGCCGGTGTTCTTCTGTTCACAGGCGGAACCGGTTTGGGAAAGACAGAACTGACGAGAGTTCTGGCGCGTTGGGATGGAGGCGAAAGCGCACTTCCTGCCGTTCTTCGCATGAGTGAATTCAAGGATAAAAGTGCGGTATCAAGACTAACCGGTGCGGCTCCCGGATTGGTCGGATTTGATGAGGGCGCACCAACCATCGAGGAATGTGAGAACAAAGACATCATCGTGTTCGACGAAATTGATAAAGCCGATCCGAATATCTTTGACGTCATGATGCAAATTCTTGAAGAGGGAGAAATCACACTTTCTAATGGAAAGAAAATCAGCTTCAAGGGCAAGCTAATGGTCATTACAACAAATGCCGTGACAGCAGACGATCTCACAGAAGAGGAAATCAACAAACAAGACGAACATCAGGAGAGGATTCGAACCGTCTTGTGTGAAGCCAAATCAAAGGACACCGGACTAGCCCTGTTTCGTCCTGAGTTCATAGGACGCGTGGATGAGGTATATGTCTATAAAAAGCTTGATCAAGAAGTGGCGCTGAAAATACTGCGAAAGGAGCTCAGGAAGATAAACCGTGACTATCAGGAGCGCGGAATCTCAATTGAATCCGACGATGCGTTTCTGAAGCTGATCATCGAAAAACATTATGTTCCATCGCAGGGCGGTCGCAGTCCGCGACAAATTGTGAAGAAGCGCATTCGACCCATGGTGACGGACTACCTGATGCAACGGATGTTGGAAAAGAAAGATGATCAGTCGCCCTTGAACGAGAAATTGCACCTGAAATTCGATCTTGCTACTGACAGATTTGGACTAGAGCGAAAGGTGCCTCTATTGGAAAATATATCCAGGTTGAACGAAACCGCGTGACCGGAAACTTGGCCTGGCGAGGAGTGGTCCTGCGTATTCGACGACCAGTCCACAGCAACTGTAAGCCGGCTCCAGTGTTGGCTTTTGACTGGCGCCCGCGGGGCCCGCAGGGGTCAGGAACAACGATAATCCGAACCATAGGAGATGAGTATTTTCCGAGGCTGTCGGGTCGAGCCCGCCGGTGCCATATCATGGTCAGAGGCCAATCTGATCTAGCGAGCGACACCAGGCCGCTCCAGACAGCACTGTCAAAGTCCGAAAAGGCTCAGTTAGTCCATTGCCGGATGGAGCGATCTCGCTGTGGTGGGAGCGTTTCGCGGGCTGCCTCGGCAGCATAGCCCGGCAAATGCGTCAACACGAGAGGATCCCAAAATGTTGCAGATCGTATCAAACCTCAAGGGTTATAGTATTGAAGCAAAGGACGGCTCGATTGGTACTGTAAGCGACTTCCTCTTTGACGACAGCAGTTTAAAGGTTCGTTGGCTGGTGGTCGATACGGGCAACTGGCTGACCGGGCGCAAGGTCCTGATCCACCCATCGGCGATCGGTTACGCGGACCATTGGAGGAGAGAACTTACCGTTGGACTCACAAAGTCGCAGGTTAAGGACAGTCCCGATATCGCTCAGGACCGGCCGGTTTCACTGCAGATGCAGAACGACCTGTACAAGTACTACGGGTGGGATTCGTCTGCAGGCGGAAGTCTATACGGCGCGGGCGTTTATGGCGGAGGCTTATATGGCGCTGACGTGGGAACGATCGCTCCCCCTTTGTCGGCACGAACCTATTTCGGTACGAACAAGGCGGGCGAAGCCGAGCGTGGCAAGACCACAACCGACGACGCGGACCCCCATTTGCGCAGTATCGCCGAGGTGACGGGCTACCATGTTCATGCCACTGATGGGAGTATCGGGTATGTAGAGAACTTCCTCATCGACAGCGAGAGTTGGGTCGTCCGATATCTCACCATCGATACATCGAATTGGTGGTTCGGTCAGCACGTTCTAATATCCCCGCATGCGGTGAAGGAAGTCGACTGGACGGCCCGTTACATCCGGCTTGATATCGCCCGTGATCAAGTAAAGGCGAGCCCGCCGTGGAATCCTGCGGTCCCAATTGACGAAGAGTTTGAGAACCGACTTTACAGCCATTATGATTGGCCTGCCGATGAGCGCCAGTCCCCCGTTTGAAAATCGCAAGCGACCGCAGTAAGCCGAGTCTCGCGTGCAAATTTGTGGACTCCGGTCTTCTGGACCGCATTTCCCACGCCAAAGCGCCACGTCAGCTGTGGAGGTTGGGCATGCGTCGCAGGGAGTGAGATGGACCCCATCCATTGGACAGGAAACGGGGTGAGTTAAGAGAGACTCCCGCCGATTGCATCTTCCCCTACCCGTGCGAGGGGGACACGAATTCTATAGCATCTTTTCCCTGTCGATTGAATCGCTTTCTTGCTGTTGTTGTTGTTGTTGTTGTTGTTGTTGTGACGGTGGGGATGTGTGTCATTATTGATCGAAATGGGACCCCCGCCGCGCCGGGCGCAATCCGCTGATAACATTTGAAAAGTTGCTCTTTCAGAGGGGTCCCGTGTTCCGATCGGCGCCGATTGGGACCCCTCTGAAGC
>JBDTKD010000120.1:0-3017 GCA_039935515.1 Bradyrhizobium sp. | reverse complement strand
AACGCGGCATCACCATTCTTGCCAAAGCGGCATCGGTGCAGTGGAAGGACACCCGCATCAACATCGTCGATACACCGGGCCACGCCGATTTCGGCGGCGAGGTCGAGCGCATCCTCAACATGGTCGACGGCGCGCTGGTGCTGGTGGATGCCGCCGAAGGCCCGCTGCCGCAAACCAAATTCGTGGTCTCGAAGGCGCTCAAGGTCGGGTTGAAGCCGATCGTCGTCATCAACAAGGTCGACCGTTCCGACGCGCGGCCGACCGAAGTCATCAACGAAGTGTTCGACCTGTTCGCAGCGCTCGACGCCAGCGAGGAGCAGCTCGATTTTCCGATCCTGTACGGCTCGGCCAAGCAGGGCTGGATGGCGGAAAGCCCGGAAGGACCGAAGGACGCCGGCATGCAGCCGCTGTTCGACCTGATCCTGCGCCATGTCGCGCCGCCGAATGTCGAGGACGGCCCGTTCCGCATGATCGGCACCATTCTCGAAGCCAACCCCTATCTCGGCCGCATCATCACCGGCCGCATCACCTCGGGCACCATCAAGCCCAATCAGGCCGTCAAGGTGCTCGGCGGCGACGGCAAGCTGATCGAGAACGGGCGGATCACCAAGATCATCGCGTTCCGCGGCATCGAGCGCGCCCCGCTCGACGAGGCCGAAGCCGGCGACATCGTCGCCATCGCCGGCCTCACCAGGGGCACCGTCGCCGATACCTTCTGCGATCCCTCCGTCGATGCGCCGCTGAAGGCGCAGCCGATCGATCCGCCGACGGTGTCGATGTCGTTCATTGTCAACAACTCACCGCTCGCCGGCACCGAAGGCGACAAGGTGACCAGCCGGATGATCCGCGATCGCCTGCTGCGCGAGGCCGAGGGCAATGTCGCGCTGCGCGTGACCGAAGCCGCCGACAAGGATTCCATGGAAGTCTCCGGCCGCGGCGAGTTGCAGCTTGCGATCCTAATCGAGACCATGCGCCGCGAGGGCTTTGAGCTTTCGGTGTCACGCCCGCGCGTCGTGCTCAAGAAAGACGATGCCACCGGCGAGTGGCAGGAGCCGATCGAGGAAGTCGTGATCGACGTCGACGAGGAACATTCCGGCGTCGTCGTGCAGAAGATGAGCGAGCGCAAGGCCGAGATGATCGAGATGCGTCCCTCCGGCGGTCATCGCCTGCGGCTGGTGTTTTATGCGCCGACCCGCGGCCTGATCGGCTATCAGGGCGAACTGCTGACCGACACCCGCGGCACGGCGATCATGAACCGCCTGTTTCATGGCTATGCGCCCTACAAGGGCGACATCCAGGGCCGCCGCAATGGCGTGCTGATTTCCAACGACCAGGGCGAGGCAGTGGCTTATGCCATGTTCAAGCTGGAAGACCGCGGCCCGATGATGATCGAGCCCGGCTGCAAGGTCTACAAGGGCATGATCGTCGGCGAGCACACCCGCGACAACGACCTCGAGATCAACATTCTCAAGGGCAAGCAGCTCACCAACATCCGCACCACCTCGAAGGACGAAGCGGTGCGCCTGACGCCGCCGATCAAGATGACGCTGGAAAAGGCGCTGGCCTATATCGAGGACGACGAACTGGTCGAGGTGACTCCGAAGTCGATCAGGCTGCGCAAGAAATTCCTCGATGCCAATGACCGCAAGCGCGCGGTCAAGGCCAAGGAAGCGGTGGCGTGAGATCCGCGAGTAGCGAATAGGGAGTAGCGAATAGGGGCGTTTCAGCGCGGCTCGCTTTGCTATACCCTATTCGCTATTCGCCACTCACCACTCGCCGCCTCGCATGTCCCTCCCCTCCGATGTCGATGTCGCCATCATTGGTGCCGGCGCCGCCGGCCTCGGTGCCGCCCATGCGCTGAAGGATTCCGGCCTTTCGGTCATTGTGCTGGAGGCACGTGAGCGCGTCGGCGGCCGCGCCCACACCACCACGGCCGCGCCCGGCATCGCCTTCGACCTCGGCTGCGGCTGGCTGCACTCGGCCGACCGGAACTCTTTCGTTGCCATCGCCGGACAATTTGATTTCGCGATCGACAAGACCCGCCCGCCCTGGCGCGAGCAGAGTTTTGACACCGGCTTTCCCATGGCCGAGCGGATGGATTTTATCAGGGCGCTCGATGCGTTCTACGACCGCGCCGAGCAGGCCGCCAAAAGCAAGCGCGACAGCGCCGCCAGCCTCTGGCTCGAACCCGGCAATTGCTGGAATCCGATGATCGATGCGCTTTCGACCTACATCAATGGCTGCGAGCTCGACCGGGTCTCGGTGTTCGACATGGACGCCTACGAAGACACCGAGATCAACTGGCGGGTACGGCGCGGCTACGGCGCGCTGATCTCGGCCTATGGCGCGCGCTGCCCGCTGGCGCTTGATTGCAACGTGACGCGGATCGATCATTCCGGAAAACGGCTGCGGATCGAGACCTCGCTGGGCACGCTCATCGCCGGCCAGGCGATCGTCACAGTGCCCACCAACCTGATCGCCGCCGAGGCCATCCGCTTTCATCCCGCGCTGCCGGCCAAGGTCGACGCCGCGCGTGGCCTGCCGCTCGGCCTCGCCGACAAGACGATGCTGGCGCTGGCTGACCCCGAAGCCTTGCCGAAGGACGGCAATCTGCGCGGCGCCACCATGCGGACCGCGATGGGGAGCTATCATCTGCGTCCGTTCGGGCAGGCCTGCATCGAAGGCTATTTCGGCGGCCGCTTTGCCCAGGAGCTGGAAGATGCCGGCCCCGGCGCGCTCGCCGCGCAAAGCATCGACGAGATCGCAGCCCTGCTCGGCAGCGACTATCGCCGCAAGCTAAAGCCGCTGTCGGAATCGCGCTGGTCCCATGACCCGTTCGCCCGCGGCTCCTACTCCCACGCGCTCCCCGGCCACGCCGGAATGCGCACGGTGCTGGCGGCGCCGATCGATAACCGCCTGTTCTTCGCCGGCGAAGCCACCTCGCCGAACTTTTTCTCCACTGCCCATGGCGCAAGGGACAGCGGGGAAAGAGCGGCGAAAGAAGTGGTGGCCTTGCA
>JBDTKD010000119.1:0-3780 GCA_039935515.1 Bradyrhizobium sp. | reverse complement strand
CGACACTGTACCACCGTACCAGGCGCGGTGCCGCCCAGTCCGCTGCCATCGCTTCGAGCAGCCAACGTCCGGGGTAATCGGCGGCGAAGGCGACACGCTCGGTCGTTGCGGGTTCGATCGCCAGCGTATCCAGCCAGAACGGTTTCCAGCCGTCGTCGAGCCGGTCCAATAGCCGGAAGTGGTGCCCGTGCAGATGGAACACGGTAGCGGTCGCGGCGCGGTTGCTGAGGGCCAGCACCACGGTGCGGCCGGCTTTGGCCCGGAATGCCGGGGCCGAGGAAGCGGCGAAGCCGGGTACGGTGACCCAATCGGCCGGCGGGCCGCCGAGCAGGAGTTCGAAGCGCAACGCGTTCCTGAGCTCGAGCCGGGCCGGCAGCTCGTTCGGCGGTAGCGGCGGAGCCGGCGGCAGCGGCGCGGCGAGGAGCGGCGGCTCGTCCGAGACCACGAGCCGACCGATCGGCCGGGCCTCCTGCCCATCGTGGAGCCGAATCCCCACTTTGGAGCCAGGCGGGGCGGTTGCGTCGACGAAGGCGTCGATCCGGGCGCCGGGCGCCAGCAGCAGCGCGCCATTGCGCGCCAGGAACGGTTCCGCCGGCTGGCTGTCGAGGGCCATCACCCGGATATCAAGGCTCTCCATTTTCAGCGCGACGACAGTGCGTTGACAGCCGTTGATGAAGCGAAGCCTCAAACGTTCATTGCTGCGTACGGCAATGTCGCGCGAAGTCTCGCCGTTGATCGTATAGAGGCGGCTGGCATCCCTTGCATCGCTGCCCGGTGCGAGCGCGGTCCCGTCGGGGCGGAGCCGCCAGTCCTCCAGCAGCAAAATCTCATCGCGATCGACCGGGATGGTCCCGCTTTCCCCGACGATCAACGCCAGCGCCCGCGCCGGCCGCGCCTGGCTGTCGCCGAGAAGCCGCAGGTCGCACAGGAACGTCCCGGCCTGACGCAACGGAATCTGGAGGTTTTGCTTGAGCCCGGCCGAAAGCGGGGTCCGCCCCGCCAGGGGTTCGACGGCTTGAATTCCGTCCAGCCCATGCCAGTTGAGCAGTGCCGGGACCGCAAGTTCATTGTTGAAGGTAAGTTCGAGGCTATCGCTGCGTCTGAAGCGGCCGGCGTGGTCGGGCGCCGCGCCGCTGGAAGTCCAGAGCAGGCCGTCAGGCTCTCCCGGACCCGTCGTGCCGGCCCTGGCGGTCAGCGCCAGCCGGGGCCGCGGCTGGGCCTTGGCGCCAGCAAGCAGGGCCGGACCCCAAACCGGACCCAGCGCCGCAGCGCCCAATCCGGCCAGAAGGCGGCGTCGATCCAGCCGGAGATTTCGATCTGCCATGGCCTCGATGCGGATCATTTTCCGCCTATGATGTCCAGCCGGCGGCGTCCGGTACGGGAGGCTTGAAGCGGGCTATTTTTTTGCTGCGGAATGGCGGGCTCATGTTATAAGCCCGCCGCCCGCGGCATCGCGGCCGGACAATGATGCTAACAGCGGGCGTGGCGGAACTGGTAGACGCGCTGGATTTAGGTTCCAGTGACGAAAGTTGTGGGGGTTCGAGTCCCTCCGCCCGCACCAAGCGCTTTCAGCGTTTGCACGATGATTGCTCGAGAACCGGATTCCCGGGAGGGAACCGGGTTCGCCGAACCACCGGCGCAGGCTCCACGCCCGGCGTCGACCAGATGGACCATGTTGCGGCCGTTCAGGCCGGACCAAGCGAGAAGAAGATTGAACGCCATGCAGGTCACCGAGACCCTCAATGAGGGACTGAAGCACGAATTCACCATCAACGTTCCCGCATCGGATCTCGATGCCAAGGCGGGCGCTCGCCTTGTCGATCTCAAGGACAAGGTTCGCCTCAACGGCTTTCGTCCGGGCAAGGTGCCGATGAGCCACCTCAAGAAGGTCTATGGCCGCTCGGTGATGGCGGAAACCGTGGAGCAGACCATCCGCGAGACCAACACCCAGATCTTCACCGAGCGCGGCTTTCGGCTGGCGACCGAGCCCAAGGTCACGATGCCGACCGAGGAAACGGCCGTCGACGATATTCTCGCCGGCAAATCCGATCTGACCTACACGGTATCGATCGAAGTCGTGCCGCCGATCCAGTTGGCCGATTTCAAAGGCTTCGCGGTCGAAAAGCCGGTCGTCGAGGTCGGCGATGCCGATGTCGACGAGGCCATCAAGCGCATCGCCGACCATCACCGAGGCTATGCCGCCAAGGGTGAGGGGACCCAGGCCGAAACCGGCGACCGGGTCACCATCAACTTCAAGGGCAGCATCGACGGCACGCCGTTCGAGGGCGGCACCGGCGAGGGCATTCAGGTCGTGATCGGCACTGGCCAGTTCATTCCCGGTTTCGAGGACCAGTTGATCGGGGTCAAGGCGGGGGAGACCCGCACGCTGAACGTCGCCTTCCCGAAAAATTACGGCAGTGGGAAACTCGCCGGCCAGGCGGCGGAGTTCGAAACCACCGCCACGCTGATCGAAGCCCCGCTGGAGACCGGGATCGACGACGAATTCGCCAAGTCGGTCGGGCTGGAATCGCTCGACAAGCTGAAGGCTGCCGCCCGCGAGCGGCTGACGGCTGAATTCGCCGGTGCGACGCGGCAGCGGGTCAAGCGCGCCCTGCTCGACCGTCTCGACGAAACCCACCGCTTCGAGGCGCCGCCCTCGCTGATCGAGGAAGAGTTCAAGCTGATGTGGAACTCGACCAAGGCCGAGATGGCATCGAACGGCAAGAGCTTTGCCGACGAGGACACCACCGAGGATGCCGCCGAGGCAGAGTATCGCAAGATCGCCGATCGCAGGGTGCGGCTCGGACTCGTGCTGTCGGAGATCGGCGAAAAGAACAAGATCACCGTCACCGACGACGAAATCAGCCGCGCGCTGATCGAGCGCGCGCGCCAGACGCCGGGACGCGAGAAAGAGGTCTGGGACTACTATCGCAACAATGCCAATGCGCTGGCCCAGCTCCGTGCACCGATCTATGAAGACAAGGTGGTCGATTTCATCCTCGAGCTTGCCAAAGTGACCGAAAAGAAGGTCACGCGCGAAGAGCTCATGAAGGACGACGACGCCGACAAGAGCGTCGCCTGACTGCGCCAGTCGCCTGGCGTCAGGGATGTGTCGTGAAAGGGACGTCGCGCCGGCCGCGGTTGCCAGGCACTGCGTCGCGAATCGGCTTCAACTGCAGCCGCCTCCGCACCACCTTGACGCGCTCTTGTGGCGCGGGAATTGGTCCATATCTGTGGACCCTGTCTTGTAAGTCCTGCATCACGGGACGTTCGTCCACGCCCAGCCAATCGTGGATGTCCGTCTCCGCCAAACCTTGGGTGATAAATGCGCGATCCGGTGGAAACCTATATGAACCTTGTGCCGATGGTGGTCGAGCAGACCAACCGCGGCGAGCGCGCCTATGACATCTTCTCGCGCCTCCAGAAGGAACGCATCATCTTCCTGACCGGCCCGGTCGAGGATGGCATGTCGACGCTGGTCGTCGCGCAACTGCTGTTCCTCGAGGCCGAGAATCCGAAGAAGGAAATCTCGATGTACATCAACTCGCCCGGCGGGGTGGTGACGTCGGGGCTCGCAATCTACGACACGATGCAGTTCATCCGTCCGCCGGTATCGACCCTTTGCACCGGCCAGGCCGCTTCGATGGGGTCGCTGCTGTTGGCGGCGGGCCACAAGGACATGCGTTTCTCACTGCCCAATGCGCGCATCATGGTGCATCAGCCCTCCGGCGGTTTCCAGGGCCAGGCGACCGACATCATGCTGCACGCGCAGGAAATCCT
>JBDTKD010000118.1:0-8332 GCA_039935515.1 Bradyrhizobium sp. | reverse complement strand
GGCTCGGAAATCCGCCAGCCGCTCGGCTATGCGATGGTCGGCGGCCTGATCGTCAGCCAGGCGCTGACGCTGTTCACGACGCCGGTGATCTATCTCTACCTCGACAAGCTCTCGAACGCGTTTGCGGGCTGGGGACGGTCCGCAAACGCCGACCTCGACCGGGACGACACCGCGCACGGCCCGATCAAGCAAGCCGCCGAGTGACGTTCTACTGCCGCGCCATCTCGGTATTCCCGACATCGTCGCCGTCAAGCTTCTGGTCGTCATGCATGACGACCGTTACCCGCAGCAGCCGCCCGGTGAATTCAAACGGCGCATCATAATGCGACACCGGGCTGCCGCGATCGCGGCCGATGTCGAGGCCCGACCACGAGATCAGATTGTGGAATCCAAGCTGTGTCTGCCGCGTGCCGGCGGGCTCCCCGTCGATCAGGAGCGTGTAGGCGCTGACGCCCGTGCGCGCGCCCTTGGCCGGCGCGGCATCGCGCACCAGCCGTTCGACGCGGACACCGAGCCGGCGGGCGCCGCCAGGGACCTTCGCGGCGGAGGTGACGATCTCATGACCGCCCCCGATATTGAGATCGTGAACCAAAAGGCCATCCTTGATGTAAAGGCTGTAGCCCGACGTGGCGTCGCCATGGGAGATCAGCACCCCCTGCGCGCCGCCATCCCCGATCTCGACGTCGGCCTCGATGGTGTAGCTGCGGCTGCGCACATCCGGCGCCACGTCGGTCGGCACATGCCCCATGCCGGCATGGAACACAAATTTGGTTCTCGCGCCCTGAAAGCGCGCAGCGTTCTCCGCAAAGCGCGGTCCGAAGCGATCGTCGAGCGGCAGCACATGGTGCCTTTCGGCCTCGCTCCACCATGTCTTGATCATTTCAGCCAGACGATCGGGCTCCTTCGCCGCGAGATCATCGACTTCGGAGAAATCCTTCTCGAGGTGGAACAGTTCCCATTTGTCGTTCTCGAACGGCGTTCCCGGCGGATGATAGGCCACCGCCTTCCAGCCGTCGCGCCAGAGGCCGCGATGCCCGAACATCTCGAAATATTGCGGCGAGGCTTTGGATGGGGCGGCGGCGTCCGCGATCGAGCGCGCAAAGCTTTTGCCCTCGATCGGCATTTGCGCGCAGCCCGCTATCTCGGCGGGCGCATCGATGCCGACCAGTTCGAGCAAGGTCGGCACGAGGTCGCTGGCATGGACGAACTGGTGGCGCAGTTCGCCCCTGGCGCCGATCCGCTTCGGCCATGACATCACAAAGGGATCGCGGATGCCACCGCCATGGGTGTTCTGCTTGTAGCGCCGCAACGGCGTATTCGAGGCCATCGC
The DNA here is from genome assembly GCA_039935515.1 of Bradyrhizobium sp. Taxonomy (GTDB): domain Bacteria; phylum Pseudomonadota; class Alphaproteobacteria; order Rhizobiales; family Xanthobacteraceae; genus Bradyrhizobium. The sequence goes on along the minus strand of JBDTKD010000118.1, from coordinate 7,002 downwards.
CCAGCCGTGCGGAAAATTGGTGTGGGAGTCCGGGCCGCCGGTGTCGTCGAGCCGGCGCAGCTTTTCCGCAATCGGCTCGGGCCGGAAATTATAGGGTCCCATGGCGTTGACAAAACCGAGCGGTCCGCCCTCCTGGCTGGCGCCATTGTCCGAGAGCACGAGGATCAGGGTGTTGTCGCGAACGCCAGCCTGTTCCAGAAACGCCAGCAGCCGCGCCAGATGCCGGTCGGCGTGATCGAGCATGCCGGCGAAGGCCGATTGCAGCCGCGTGAACACCCGCTTCTCCTCGGCGCTGTGCTCGTCCCATGCCTTCACCCCATCGTTGCGCGCTGGCATTCTGGTTTCCGGCGGCACGATTCCCAGCGCCTTCTGACGGGCGAGCCGCCGCTCGCGCTCGACGTCCCAGCCGCGGGCGAAAACCTCGTGATAGCCCTTGATGATCTCGGCAGGCGCCTGATGCGGCGCGTGGCAGGCGCCGAAGGCAAGCCAGGTCAGCCAGGGCAGATCCGGCCGGTCGGCGATGTGGTCGGCAATGAAACGGATCGACTGGTCAACCAGGTCCGCGGTCAGATGATAACCGCTGGCATAAGTCCCGGGCGGATCGATGTGGGTGTTGTCGGAAACGAGCTCCGGCGCGTATTGATCGGTCTCGGCGTCGAGGAAGCCGTAGAACCGGTCGAAACCGCGGCCCAGCGGCCAGCCGTCGAACGGGCCGGTCGCGCCGCTTTCGGTCAGCGGCGTGACATGCCATTTGCCGACCATGTAGTTGCGATAGGTATGTGACTTCAGCATCTCGGCGAGCGTACCGGCCTCACGAGCGATCTTGCCGCGATAGCCGGGATAGCCCGAGTCAAAATTGGCGAGACAACCAACGCCGACGGAATGGTGGTTGCGTCCGGTCAACAGCGCCGCGCGCGTGGTCGAGCACATCGCGGTGGTGTGGAAACCGGTGTAGCGCAGGCCCCCGGCCGCAAGCGCGTCGATCACCGGCGTCTTGATCGCAGAGCCGTAGCAGCCGAAATCGGAAAAGCCGACATCGTCGAACAGCACGACCAGGATATTGGGGGCGCCGGCCGGCGGCTTCGGCGCTGCCGGCCACCAGGGTTTGGAGCCGGCGACCGTGTTCGCGATCGTGCCGTGAAATGGCTTGCCGCTATTCGCACTCATGCATTTACTCCCCAGTCAGCCGGTGCCGAGATAGACCTTCTGCACCTTCGGATCGTTGGCGAGATCCGCCGCGGTCCCGGACAGCACGCTTTTGCCGACCTGCAGCACGGTAGCAAAATCCGCGACCTCGAGCGCGAGCTCGATCGACTGCTCCGCCAGCAGGATCGTCAGCCCATCCTTGTGCAGCCGGCCGAACGTCTCGTACATCGACTCGACCACCGCCGGCGCGAGGCCGAGCGACGGCTCGTCCAGCATCAGCAGCTTGGGGTCGCTCATCAGCGCGCGGCCGACCGCCAGCATCTGCCGCTCGCCTCCGGACATCGTGCCGGTTCGTTGGCTGCGCCGCTCGGCGAGCCTCGGGAAGATTTCGTAGACGCGATCGAGCAGCATCGCGGCGCGCGCCTTGTCGCGCAGCGGCGTCGCGCCGAGCAGCAGATTGTTCTCCACGCTCTGCTGCACGAACAGCCGCCAGCCCTCCGGCGACAACGCGAGACCCTTGCGCACGATGGAAAATGCCGCCTGCCCGCCGATCTCCTGGCCACGAAACGCGATCGATCCGGAATGCACCGGAATGAGACCGGCGATGGCGTTGAGGGTTGTGGTTTTGCCGCCGCCATTGGAGCCGAGCAGCGCCACCACGCTGCCTTCGGGCACTTCCAGCGACACATCGGAGACGCCGATCAGGTCGCCATAGTGAACTTCGAGATGCTCGATCCTGAGCAAGGGCGCGCTCATGCCGGTCCGCCCATCAGTTCGATCGGGGTGTGGCCGGCGGCGGCCCTGGCCGCGCGTTTGCCCAGATAGGCTTCGATGACAGCGGGATTGCCCGTGACCTCGCGCGGGCTGCCGCGGGCAATCTCGCGGCCCTGATGGAACACCACCACCCGGCTCGCCAGTGACATGATGACTTCCATGATGTGCTCGACGATCACGAGCGTCACGCCGGATCGATGGATATCGCGGACGAGGTCGATCGCGAGTTGCACCTCGCGCTGGGTGAGGCCCGCCATCGCCTCATCGAGCAGCAGCACCTTGGGCTCGGTGGCGAGCGCCCGGGCGATCTCGAGCCGCTTGCGTCCGGGCGTTCCCAGGGTTCGCGCCGGCGCGCCCGCAAGCTTGCTGAGGCCGACGCGCTCAAGCACGGCACGCGCCTTGGCTTCCGCCTCGACGCGGTGCGAGGTGCGGAGAAACGCACCGATCATCACGTTCTCGAGCACCGACATGCCCTCGAATGTCTGCGGCACCTGGAAGGTGCGGGCGAGGCCGAGGGCGGCGCGCATCTCCGGGGGCATGGCGGTGATGTCCTGGCCCTCGAACAGCACCGTGCCGGAAGTCGAGATCAGATCGCCGGCTAGGCAATTGAAAAAAGTGGACTTGCCGGCGCCGTTGGGCCCGATCAAGCCCAGAATATCACCCTGCTCCAGCGTCACCGATGCCGCATCGACCGCCTTGAAGCTGCCGAAAGCCTTGGTGAGGTTGCGCGCTTCAAGGAGCATGGGTGGCTCCTGCCGCGGCCGGCGCCGCATGCGTTCTGGCGCGTCTCGCCCACAGCCGATGGATCAATGTCAATATGCCGCCCGGCTGAAACCGCGCGATCAGCACGATGATGGCGCCGTACACGACGAAGGTCAGCCCCGCGCCCTTGCCGCCGAGCAGGTTGTTGGAGATTTCCTCGAGCGGCACCAGGATCGCCGCGCCAACCAGCGGCCCGAACAGCAATCCGGCACCGCCCAGCGCCGCCATGATCAGGATCTTGACCGAGATCAGGATACCAAGGCCTGACTCCGGATCGACGAAGCCGAACATCGTCGCATAGAGCGCGCCGGCGACGCTGGTCAGGCCGGCGCTCAGCATGAAGGCATAGAGCTTGGTGCGGCTGGCCGGAGCCCCGAGCGAACGGGCGGCGCGTTCGGAATCCCGGATGGCGCGGAGATAGAATCCCATCCGGCTGTTCGCCATCCAGAAGGTGACGCCGAGCGTCAGCAGCAGGATCGCCAGGAACAGATAGTAATACGGCAGCGCCGAGATGAACGACAGGTCGAAGACGTTGCGCGGCACCGTCGGGCCGCTCAATCCGACGCCGGCGCCGAGATAGTCGGTGTTGCTGACGATCAGTCGCACCAGTTCGGCAACGGCGATCGTGGCCATGCTGAAATAGTGCCCCGACAGCCGCAGCGTCGGCACGCCGACCACCGCGGCGATCGCGACGCTCACCACGATGCCGACGGGAATGCCGACCAGCGGCGACAATGCGAAATGCGCATAGGCGGCCATCGCGGCATAGGCGCCGCAGCCGAAGAACACCACATGCCCGACCGACACCTGGCCGGCATAGCCTCCCACGACATTCCACGCCGAAGCCGCGATCGCATAGAGCAGCACGAGGGCGCCGAGCCGCTGCTGAAACGGCGTCGAGAACAGCAGCGGATAGGCGACGACGAGCGCGAACGCCACCGATGGCCACAGAAAGCGTCGCATCAGGTCTTGCCCATCAGGCCTTGCGGCCGGAACCAGAGGAAGCCGAGGAATAGCGAATACACCACGATGTCCTTGTAGACGGCGCCGATCAGATAGGCCGAGAGCGATTCGATGACTCCGATCAAAAGTCCCGCGACCAGCGCGCCCGGCACGCTGCCGAAGCCGCCGAGCGACACCGTGACAAAGGCGACGATGGCCAGCGTCTCGCCAACCGTGGGCACGATATAAAAGAACGTCGCGATCAGCGCCCCGGCCAGACCGGTGGCTCCCGCGGCGATCGCCCAGGCGATCGCCTGCATGGTGTCGGGCCGGATGCCCATCAACTGCGCCGCGGTGGAATCCTCCGCGACCGCCAGCATCTTGGATCCGAGCGAGGTGCGCGTCAGCAGCAGATGGAGGCCGAGCGTGACCACCAGGGCGACCGCGCCCGCCAGCAGCCGCGACGCCTGGATGCGCAGGCCCAGCACCTCGAAGGTGCCACCCACCAGATTTTCCGGCAACGACAGGAAATCGGCGCCGAACCACCAGAACACCGAATAACGCAGCAGCAGCGCGAGCCCGAAGGTGCCGAGGATCTGGGCCAGCATCGGGCCCTTCATGATGGCGCGGATCAGCCCGAAATAGACGACGATTCCGAGGGTCGCCAGCACCAGCGCCGCGAGCGGCGCGCCCAAAAGCGGACCCGCGCCGAACAGGGTATAGACTACATAGGCGACATACATGCCGAGCATGACAAAATCGCCATGCGCGAAATTGACGATGTTCATCATGCCCCAGACCAGCGTGAGGCCCGAGGAAAACAGCGCGTAGACCGCGCCCAGCAGGAGACCGCCGACGATTACCTGGACGAGAATGGTGGACATCAAGCCCGCGCGTCTTTTCGGTGGACAGCTTGCCGCAGGATTGCGTTACGGCAATCGATCGTCAAAGTCGGCCGATCGTCCCCGCGAACGACGGCCCCGGCAAGAGCAAAAAGAGGACGGGAAATCTCCCGCCCCTGATCTCTCACCAGCCCTTATAGGGCATCACCGGCGCCTTCTGCGCGCTGGCCTTCGGCCAGACTGCGACATAATTTTCGCCGTCCTGGAGCTGAATCATGACACCCGCGGCGAGCACGTTCTGGCCCTTGTCGTCGAACTTGATGCCCTTGTAACCCATCATCAGCTGGTCGGGCTTGAGATCGGTGGCCTTCAGCGCCGCCTGGATTTTGGCGGGATCGGTCGACCCGGCGCGATCGATCGCATCGCAGAGCACGAGGAAGGCCTGCATTTCCCGGCCCGCGGTATCATCCATCTCGTCGCCGCTCTTCTTCTTGTACATCTCGGCAATCAGCGCCGTCGGCGAGCCGGGAGGGCCGACGCTCCAGGACGAGCGGTTGAAGGCTCCTTGCGAGATCTTGCCGACCGACTTGATGAAGGACGGATCGGAATAGCCGGAATCGTCGGCGATGATCATTGGCGGCTTGTAGTCGAGTGCCTGCATGGTCTTCTGATAGAGAATCGCATCCGACGTGTAGGCGATCACGATCACGACGTCGGGCTTCTTCTCCTTGAGTTGCAGCACCTGGCTCTGCACGTCGGTGGCGTTGACCGCGTAGGAGATATCGAGCGCGATGTTCTGACCCTTCTCCTTGAAGGCGCTGGTGATCACGCTTGAGACCGAGGTGCCGTATTCGGTATTGTCGTGGACCAGCGCGACGTTGTCGGTTTTGGCGCCCGCGGCCTTCATGTCCTGCAGGAACTCGTAATAGATCTTGGCGAAGTCCGATGCCACCGGCGTGACGCGAAAGAACCATTTGAAACCGCGCTCGGTGAGGTTGGCGGCAACCGACTCGCCGTTGACGAACGGAATCCCGTATTTCTCGGCGATCGCGCTTGCCGTGAGCGTGATGCCCGACTGATAGGCGCCGGTGAGCGCCACTACCTTTTCTTCGGTGATCAGCCGCAGCGTCTGGTTCTGTCCGGTGGCAGGGCTGCCCTGGTTGTCGGCAAAAACCACGTCGACCTTGGCGCCGCCGAGCCCCGCCAGTCCGGCGTTTTTCGCCAGCGGGAAATTACCGAACTCGGGATGGGCATTGTTGATGATGTCCATCGCGACTTCGATCGCCGCCTTGGCATGAATGCCGGCGCTGGCGGCGTTGCCGCTCAACGGGAAAACCGCGCCGATCTTGACGGTCTTGTCCTGCGCCGACGCGTGACCCGCCACAACAACGGAAATCGAGGCGGCGCACAGCAGCCCGAGGATATGCTTAAATCTCATGTTGAAACGCCTCCGAGAGGTCCGGTCCATTGCCAGGCGTCAGGCCTCACACGCCTGAGGCGTCGTTGCCCCGCCTTTTTCCGTTATTTTTTTGCGCTGGCAACATTGCATGCCGGGTTTGCAGGGGCAAGTTAGCCCAAAGACGGCGCCGGCGCCGCTTGCCCTGCGGATGGGCACGTTGGCTTGACGGCGATGCAAGCCGCGTCGTCTGATCTGAACCAAGGCTGCAGCCCGGCCAGCGCGCGAAAACGAGGTGCCGCATTGACTCGTGGCGACAGGCACCGCGCGACGGATCGGCGGCACGCTCGCACCACGCCGCCCCGCGCTTGCCAAGCCCGGGATGGAGCTAGTAGAACGGCGCCACACCCGAGCGGATTTCCGCAGCCGTCGCGGACGACCGCGCAACAGGCGGTCAAAACATTGATATTGTTATTGAAATTTTGGGGAATGGTGTAACGGTAGCACAACAGACTCTGACTCTGTTTGTCTAGGTTCGAATCCTAGTTCCCCAGCCATTTGAATCAATAGCTTAGGCGATGTTTAGAGCACCGATCTTCCCAGAAATCTCAATTGGGAAGGCCATGGGAAGTGACGATATGTCGCAGAACAGGTGGAATATCCCGGGCTGGGGCGCGGCCCAGGGCCAGATCCGGCGACCGGAGGCATGAGCCATGAACGACTCCCTGCCGCCGGAAGATCGTACGCCAGCGATTGGGCTGTTCAATTTCGCGCGCTCGTACTGGCGTTCCTCTGAACAGCTGCGTGTTTCGAAGCCGGACGTCACTCATCCCGACGCCCCGATATTATTTCTGTTTTATCAGGCCATAGAACTCTACCTGAAGGCGTTTCTACGCAACGCCGGCTACGATTTGAAGCAGCTCAAAGGCATTTCCCATCAAATTTCGAAAGCAGCGCAAGCGGCCAAAGGCGAAGGGCTGCAACTGATACAGGCTGATTTCGAATTGCTGAGCTTGATCGACTCTTACGACAATGTGATCCGCACGCGCTACATCACAACTGGTGCCTACTCGCGACCCGAAGACGAGGAATTGTCGGATTTCTGCCAACACCTCGATCAAAGCGTTGGTAAGAGGTTGG
>JBDTKD010000117.1:0-9094 GCA_039935515.1 Bradyrhizobium sp. | reverse complement strand
GCAGAAAGACCCGGACGTGATCAAGGCCTATCTGGGGAGCGACGACACATGACGGCGATGCTCAATGTGCGCGACCTGCGCGCCTATTACGGCCAGGTCCAGGCGCTGCATGGCCTTGAATTCGGCCTCAACGAGGGCAGCCTGACTACCCTGCTCGGCGCCAACGGCGCCGGCAAGACCACGACGCTGCGCGCCATCTGCAACATGGTGCGCTCCACCGGCTCGATCGAGTTCGACGGCGCTGCGCTGTCCGGCCGCTCGACCGAAAACATCGTGCGACTCGGTATCGCCCATGTGCCGCAGGGCCGCGGCACCTTCACCACCATGACGGTGGAGGAAAACCTCCAGCTCGGCGCCATCACCCGCCGCGACCGAGCCGGGATCGTCTCCGATATCGAGCGCATGTACGATCATTTTCCGGTCCTGAAGCAGCGCCATACCCAGCAGGCTGGCACGCTTTCCGGCGGCGAACAGCAGATGCTTGCGGTCGCCCGGGCGCTGATGCTGCGGCCGCGGCTGATGCTGCTGGACGAACCGTCGTTCGGGCTTGCGCCGCTGATCGTGCGCGATCTGTTCCGGATCCTCGGCAAGATCAATCGCGAGGAAAAGGTCACCATCCTGGTGGTGGAGCAGAACGCGCAACTCGCGCTGGAACTCGCCGACAAGGCCTACGTGATCGAGACCGGGCGGATCGTGATGTCGGGAAGCGCTGCCGAGATCGCGAGCAACGAGGACATCCGTAAATCCTATCTGGGCTATTGAGGAGCGCGGCCATGGAACTTTTTACCAACCAAGTCCTGGCCGGCATCGCCACCGGTGCGATCTACGCCTGCATGGCGCTCGCCATCGTGATGATCTACCAGGCGATCGACCATCTCAACTTCGCCCAGGGCGAAATGGCGATGTTCTCGACCTTCATCGCCTGGCAGTTGATGCAATGGGGCGTGCCCTATTGGGGCGCGTTCGTAATCACGGTGGCATTTTCCTTCGCCGCCGGCATCATCATCGAGCGGCTGCTGTTCAAGCCGCTGGCCAAGGCGCCGATCCTGACCAACGTTGCCGGCTTCATCGCGCTTTACTCGATCGTCAACAGCGTCGCCGGCCTGATCTGGGACTTCACGATCAAGCAGTTTCCGACGCCGTTCGGATCGTCGCCGTTCCTCGGCAGCCAGCTCATCAGCACCCACCAGGCCGGCATGATCGGCGTCACGCTGCTGCTACTGCTTCTGCTTTTCTTCTTTTTCCGGTTCACGCGAATGGGCCTCGCCATGCGGGCCGCGGCGGCGCTGCCGGAATCGGCACGGCTGGTCGGGATCAATACCAGCTGGATGATCGCGCTGGGCTGGGGCATGGCGGCCGCGATCGGCTCCATCGCCGGCATGATGATCGCGCCGGTGGTGTTCCTGGAGCCGAACATGATGCTCGGCGTGCTGATCTACGGGTTCGCCGCCGCCGTCCTCGGCGGGCTGACCAGTCCGTTCGGCGCGGTGATCGGAGGCTTCCTGGTCGGCATCTTCGAGAACCTCACCGGCACCTATATCCCCGGCGTTGGCAATGAACTGAAACTGCCGATCGCGCTGGCGCTGATCGTCATCGTACTGGTTGTCAAACCGGCTGGGCTGTTTGGCCGGCCCATCGTAAAGCGAGTTTGATCATGAGCGCAGCTCAGGAAGTCGTCACCGAAGCGCCGGCCATCGACGCCGTCCCCAAGCGGGCCATGACGCTCGGCTACGGCACCTCGCTGGTCATGCTGGCAGTGCTGATCCTCGTCCCGCTGTTCGTGAAGAACTTCATCATCTTCCAACTGACGATGCTGCTGATCTATGGTCTTGCCGTGCTGGCCCTGAATATCCTGACCGGCGGCAGCGGCCAGTTTTCGCTGGGTCAAAGCGCGTTCTACGCCGTCGGCGCCTACACCTCGGCGATCCTGATGGAAACCTTCAACGTCAATTATGCGCTGACACTGCCGGTCTCCGGCGTCATCTGCTTCGCATTCGGATTCCTGTTCGGGCTGCCGGCGCTGCGGCTCAGCGGCATCTATCTGGCGCTGGCGACCTTTGCGCTCGCGACCGCGATGCCGCAACTCCTGAAACTCAACGTGTTCGAGCCCTGGACCGGCGGCGTGCAGGGGCTGGTCGTGACCAAGCCCGACGCGCCGTTCGGGCTGCCGATCTCGCAGGACATGTGGCTGTATTACTTCACGCTCGTGATCACGATCGGGATCTATATTTTCTCCGTCAATCTGCTGAAGTCGCGTTCCGGCCGCGCCTTCATGGCGATTCGCGACAACGAAATCGCGGCATCCGCGATGGGCATCGACGTCGCGCTGTACAAGACGCTGGCGTTCGGCGTCTCAGCCGGCATCACCGGCGTCGCCGGTGCGCTCGGCGCCATCGCCGTGCAGTTCGTGGCGCCCGACAGCTACACCATCCAGCTCGCAATCTCGCTGTTCCTCGGCATGGTGGTCGGCGGCGTCGGCTGGCTGCCGGGATCGATCGTGGGCTCGGCCTTCATCATCTTCGTGCCCAACATCGCCGAAGGAATCTCAAAGGGCCTTTCTGGCGCCGTCTTTGGCGTGCTGCTGTTCCTCGTCATCTTCCTGGTGCCCCATGGCGCGCGGCAGGTGGCAGTGCTAGGCCAGCAACTGATTGGAAAATTCAGGAAAAGCTAACCCGTTAACCAAGAGCAAGGAGAGACTATGCTTTCTGTACAAAAACGAAGAATCGCCGCGTTCGCGACGGCGGTCATCGCTTTCGCTGCTGTCAGCAGCAGCAGCGCACTCGCCCAGAAGAAATACGACACCGGGGCGACCGACGCCGAAATCAAGATCGGCAACATCATGCCCTATAGCGGCCCCGCCTCCGCCTATGGCGTGATCGGCAAGACCGAGGCGGCCTATTTCAAGAAGATCAACGCCGAGGGCGGCATCAACGGCCGCAAGATCGATTTCATCTCCTATGACGACAGCTACAGCCCGCCGAAGGCCGTCGAGCAGGCGCGCAAGCTCGTGGAGAGCGACGAGGTTCTGCTGCTGTTCAACCCGCTGGGCACGCCGTCGAACTCGGCGATCCAGAAATACCTCAACGCCAAGAAGATTCCGCAGTTGTTCGTGGCCACCGGCGCCACCAAGTGGAACGACCCGAAGAATTTCCCGTGGACCATGGGCTGGCAGCCCAGCTATCAGAGCGAAGCGCGGATCTATGCCAAATATCTGATGAAGGAAAAGCCCGACGGCAAGATCGCCGTCATGTACCAGAATGACGATTTCGGCAAGGACTACCTCAAGGGCCTAAAGGATGGTCTCGGCGCCAAGGCGTCGATGATCATCGCCGAGGAAAGCTACGAGACCTCGGAGCCGACCATCGACAACCACATCGTCAAGCTCAAGGCCACCGGCGCCGACGTCTTCATCGATATCGCCACCCCGAAATTCGCAGCTCAGGCGATCAAGAAGATCGCCGAGATCGAATGGAAGCCGCTGCACATCGTCTCAAATGTCAGCGCCTCGGTGGGCGGCGTGATCAAGCCGGCCGGCTTCGAGAACTCACAGGGTATCCTTTCTGCCGCCTATGCCAAGGACGGCGCGGACCCGCAGTGGGACAACGATCCCGGCATGAAGAAATTCTATGCGTTCCTCGAGAAGTACTATCCCGACGCCAACAAGCTCGACGGCTCCGTGGTGTACGGCTACGGCGCGGCCCAGACCATGGCCAAGGTGCTCGAGATGAGCGGCGACAATCTCACCCGTGAAAACGTCATGAAGCAGGCGGCGAGCCTGAAGGCCTTTGCGCCCGACACCTTGCTGCCCGGCGTCAAGATAAACACCAGCGCCACCGATTTCGCCCCGATCGAGCAGTTGCAGATGATGCGGTTCAAGGGCGAGAAATGGGACCTGTTCGGCGACATCATCAGCGGCGAACTCAGCAACTAGTGCAATTTCGACCTCATGGCTTCATCCTTCGAGACGCATCGCTTCGCAATGCTCCTCAGGATGAGGTCTTCTTCCTGGATGAGGTGCTAGACCCTCATGGTGAGGAGCGCGCTTTCGCGCGTCTCGAACCAGGAGGCCACGCGGAAGCGACAATGTTTCGAGTAAACCGGAAAAGGCTTTAGGACGCCGTTTCACGGGTCGGTGAGCTAAATCTGTTCGACTAAATGACGCCCCCTGCGACCCGGTCGCAGGGGGCTTTTTCTTGCTGGGTACCCGCGAAAGGTATTCAATGCGGGCAAGAGCCGCGAAGTGCTCCCGCTCAAAAAAATGACACATCCAACCACGATCCAGGGAGATTAAAATGCCTGCTATCCAATTGCGATTAGGGGCCTTTTCGGCTGCTCTCGCGATACTCGCGGCGACCAGCAGCAGCGCCCTCGCCCAAAAGAAATACGACACCGGCGCGACCGACACCGAAATCAAGATCGGCAACATCATGCCTTATAGCGGACCGGCGTCGTCTTACGGTGTGATCGGCAAGACCGAAGAAGCGTATTTCAAGAAAATCAACGCCGAGGGCGGCATCAACGGCCGCAAGATCAACTTCATCAGCTACGATGACGGCTATAGCCCGCCGAAGACGGTCGAGCAGGCGCGCAAGCTGGTCGAGAGCGACGAGGTGCTGCTGATCTTCAATTCGCTCGGAACCCCGCCGAATTCGGCGATCCAGAAATACATGAATACGAAAATGGTGCCGCAACTGTTCGTCGCCACCGGCGCCACCAAGTGGGACGACCCGAAGAATTTCCCGTGGACCATGGGATGGCAGCCGAGCTACCAGAGTGAAACCCAGATCTACGCCAAGTACATTCTGAAGAACAAGCCCGACGCCAAGATCGGCGTGCTCTATCAGAACGATGATTACGGCAAGGATTATCTCAAGGGCCTGAAAGACGGACTCGGCGCCAAGGGCGCCAAGCTGATTGTGGCCGAGGACAGCTACGAGACCACAGAACCCACCATCGATAGCCACATCGTCAGACTGAAGGCGAGCGGCGCCGATGTATTCGTCAACCTTTCGATTCCGAAGTTTGCCGCGCAAGCGATCAAGAAGAACGCCGAGATCGGATGGAAGCCGCTTCACTTTCTGAACAGCGTCTCGAGTTCAATCGGCGCCACCATCAAGCCAGCCGGATTCGACGCCGCCCAGAACATCATCTCGTCGGCCTACATCAAGGATCCGACCGATCCGCAGTGGAAGGACGATTCCGGGATGAAGACCTTCAACGCCTTCCTCGACAAATATTTCCCCGAAGCCAACCGGAACGACGTCTTCGTGATCTATGGCTACACCGTCGCGCAGAACATGGTGTATGTGTTGAAGCAGTGCGGAGACAATCTGACGCGTGCAAACGTCATGAAGCAGGCGGCCAGCATCAAGGACCTGAAGCTGGACGGCTTGCTGCCCGGCATCACGGTCAAGACCAGCGCGACCGATTTTGCTCCGATCCAGCAACTGCGGCTGCAAAAGCTGCAGGGTGAGACCTGGCATCTGTTTGGTGACATCATCAGCGCCGAAGTGGGCGGCTGACCCGTCTGGCCGCTGGTCCAGCTACTAAAGAAGCAGCCCCTGCGATCTTGTCGCAGGGGCTTTTTCTTGATGGCTCCCGCCAGATGGTATTCAATCCCCCGGCGTCATAGGAAATCTTGGACTAACAAGGATATGACGCGAGCCAACAATCAAGGGAGATCCGGAAATGCCTGTTGCCAATAGCAGACTCGCAATTGCCTCGGCGGCGCTCATTGTGCTCGCCGCGTCGAGCAGCGGCGCGCTTGCGCAAAAGAAATACGATACCGGTGCTACCGACACCGAAATCAAGATCGGCAACATCATGCCATACAGCGGTCCCGCCTCCGCCTATGGCGTGATCGGCAAGACCGAGGCGGCCTATTTCAAGAAGATCAACGATGCCGGCGGCATCAACGGCCGCAAGATCAACTTCATCAGCTATGACGACGGCTATAGCCCGCCGAAGACGGTCGAACAGGCCCGCAAGCTGGTGGAAAGCGACGAGGTGCTGTTGATCTTCAACTCGCTCGGCACCCCGCCTAATTCCGCCATTCACAAATACATGAATGCGAAGAAGGTGCCGCAACTGTTCGTCGCCACCGGCGCCACCAAATGGAACGACCCCAAGGACTTTCCGTGGACCATGGGCTGGCAGCCGAGCTACCAGAGCGAAACCCAGATCTACGCCAAGTACATTCTGAAGGAGAAGCCGAACGCCAAGATCGCGGTGCTCTACCAGAACGACGACTACGGCAAGGACTATCTCAAAGGGCTGAAGGACGGGCTCGGCGCCAAGGCCGCATCGATGATCGTTGCCGAGGAGAGCTACGAGACCACGGAGCCATCGGTCGACAACCATATCGTCAAGCTCAAGTCGAGCGGCGCCGATATCTTCGTCAACATCTCGACCCCGAAATTCGCCGCGCAGGCGATCAAGAAGATGGCCGAGATCGGGTGGACGCCGCTGCATTTCCTCAATAACGTCTCGGCATCCGTCGGCAGCGTGATCAAGCCCGCGGGTTTCCAGAATGCGCAAGGTATCATTTCCGCAGCTTACTTGAAGGATCCTTCCGATCCGCAGTGGGACAACGATGCCGGCATGAAGGAGTTCCTGACCTTCCTGGAGAAGGATTTTCCCGAAGGCAACAAGCTCGATGCCTCGGTCGTGGTCGGCTTCGGCGTGACCCAGACGTTGATCCAGGTGCTGAAACAGTGCGGCGACAATCTCACCCGTGAAAACATCATGAAGCAGGCGGCCAACCTCAAGGATTTCCGTACCGATGTGCTGCTGCCCGGCATCAAGATCAATACCAGCGCAACCGATTTCGCCCCGATCAGCCAGCTTCAACTGATGAAGTTCACCGGCGAGCGGTGGGTGCTGTTCGGCGACATCATCTCCGCCGACGTCGGCGGCTGAACGTTTGCGACCCGGTCCGGGAACGCGACAGCCGCGTCCGGGCCGATCCATCGCCCGGTCAGGCCGGCCCCCGCATCCTGTTGCGGGGGTTTTCTTTTGCGGCAAAGGGATGGATAACCGGCGCCGCATCTACCCCCATTAGGTCCGGTGAAGCGATGACCGACAGACGCCCTCTGCTGCGCGCGATCTTCGACGCCGCCGTTGCCGCCGCGCACCCCGACAGCGTGCTCTCGGCCCATCTGCGCGCCGCGCCAAAAGGCCGGGTGATCTGCCTGGCCGCCGGCAAGGCCGCGGCCGCCATGGCCGTGGCGGCGGAGCGGCATTACCTCGACGAACTCGGTCTTGAGCCCTCGCTGCTGTCGGGAATCGCGACCACCCGTCACGGCCACGGCCTGCCGACCCGGCGCATCAGGGTTGTCGAGGCCGGCCATCCGGTGCCCGACGAAGCCGGCCTCCAGGGCGCGGAGGGCAGCCTGCGTCTCGCCGAGGATGCCGGCGCCGACGATCTGCTGCTGGTGCTATTGTCGGGCGGCGGCTCCGCCAACTGGATCGCACCGGCCAACGGCGTGTCGTTCGCACAGAAGCAGCAGGTGACCCGGGCGCTGTTGCGCTCGGGCGCGCCGATCGGCGAGGTCAACACCGTGCGCAAGCATTTGTCCCGCATCAAGGGCGGCCGGCTGGCGCGTGCCGGCCAGCGCGCCGAGATCGTGACGCTGGCGATATCGGACGTGCCGCACGACGATCCATCCGCGATCGCATCCGGGCCGACCGTGCCGGATCCGACCACGCTCGCCGACGCGCGCGCCATCGTCAAAAAATATGGGCTTGCGGTCGACGCCACGGTCGGCCGCGCGCTCGAGGATCCCCGCAACGAGAGCTGCAAGCCCGGCGATCCCGCCTTTGCCCGCGCGCGGTTCGAGTTGATCGCCCGGCCGCGGGCCTCGCTCGACGCCGCCGCCAAAATCGCCGGCGACGCCGGCTATGCGATTGTCGATCTTGGTGCCGACCTCGAAGGTGAGGCCCGCCGCGTTGCGGCCGACCATGCGCGGCTCGCCCTGCAGGCGCGCGAGGAGGGCCGGCAAGTGGCGATCCTGTCGGGTGGCGAGCTTACGGTGACCGTGCGCGGCCACGGCCGCGGCGGGCCCAACCAGGAATATGCGCTGGCACTGGCCGGCCTGCTCAGGAATAGCCCGGCCATTTCGGCCCTGGCGGCGGACACTGACGGCGCCGACGGCGGCGCCGGCAGCGCGACCGATCCCGCCGGCGCGATGGTCGACCACACCACCTTTGCGAAGATGGCATCGCTTGGACTCGATCCCCGCGCCTATCTCGACAACAACGACGCCACCGCCTTCTTCGCCGCCACCGGCGATCTCTTGCTGACCGGCCCGACGCTCACCAATGTCAACGACGTCAGGGTGATTTTGGTGGACGAGGCGTAGCCAAGAGCCCCGTCATTGCGAGCGCACGCGAAGCCATCCATCCTTCGTCATTCCGGGATGCGCCGCTCAGAACTCGCGGGCGATGGTCGCCAGCATCGCCAGCAGCGCGGCGCGGTTGGTGGGGCCCAGCAGCGCGTTGAGACGCGCCTCGTGCTTGGTGGCGACCAGCTTCTTGGCGCGCGCCAGCACCGCCCGGCCCTTGTCGGTCAGGACCAGGATGTGGGAGCGGCGATCGTTGGTCGAACGTATCCGGGTGCAGAGATCGCGGCTCTCGAGGCCGTCGAGCATCGCCACGAAATTCGGCCGCAGGATGCCGAGCGTGCTGGCGATTTCGGTCTGGTTGCGGCCCGGATTGCGGTCGAGCAGCAGCAGCACCGAGAATTGCGCCGGCGTGAGCTGCAGCGGCGCGACGCAGCGCAGAAAATCCTCGAACACTTTGAGCTGGGCGCGCTTCAGCGAATAGCCCAACAACTCGGGCAATTCGCCAAGCTGCAGCGCGGCGCCTTCGGTGGTGCCGTCGGCGCGCTCCTTGCGGGCCGGGCGGGGCGGCTTGGCGGGATCGGCGGCAGTTCTGGAAACAGGCATCGCTCGTGGCTCGCAATCCCGGTAGATTGACCAATGGCCCTGCGGCGGGCCTTGAGATTATATCTGATAATTGTTATCCGTCATATCAAATACCGGCCACGGTTTTCAACTGCGGTGTCAGCCCCGCATGAACCTCGCAATGATTTCTT
>JBDTKD010000116.1:0-9299 GCA_039935515.1 Bradyrhizobium sp. | reverse complement strand
CTAAAGCATTTTCCGGCTGAGTCGAATCGTGACGGCGCGTCCCGTGGCCTCGTGGTTCGAGACGCGCGGCGTTGCCGCGCTCCTCACCATGAGGGTCTGACAAGGCCTCGGACCTCATCCAGAGGAGCATCGCGAAGCGATGCGTCTCGAAGGATGAAGCCACGGTGCTGAAAAATAGTCTAGCGCCAGGTCGTGCCCGGCATCTTGCCTTGCAGCACTTCCGATATCCGCAGCCTTGTGCCTTGGGTCGTATCCGCCGGCAGCGTGTCGGCGCCGAAAAAGCCGCAGGCGGCAATTTCGCGATTGGGCGCCGGCAGGCCGTCCTGACGAAAGTCCCTGACCACATAGACCGCGACGTGATCGCGGCGCGAGACATGGCGATTGAAGAAAATGCCGTGCAGGCGCGGCTCGGCCAGAAGCTCAATCTGTCCCTCTTCGGCCAGTTCGCGACACAGCGCATCGCGAAAGGTCTCGCCGACTTCGACGCCGCCGCCCGGCAGGTGCCAGCCGGAGACGTAGCCGTGCTTGACCAGAAACACCCTGCCGTCGCCGTCCAGCACCACGGCGCGGACGCCAAGCGTCATGCCGCGGGCGAAACGCCAATAGAGATGGAACAGCCGCCGCAGCGCCGGCTCCAGTCTCAGCCGCAGCTTGTCGCCGTTCATTTCAGCCGATCCCCCTTATATCCGCCCATGCCGTTTGATCCTTGCGCCGCGGCTGTCAACTTGCCATTACATGGCGGGGTTTCACAGGATATCACGAGATGATCGTGCTGGCCTTTTTCGCCGAAAGCCCGGTCGGATGCAGCTGATGGCCGCATTCACGCTGGCCCATCTGTCCGATCCGCACCTGCCGCCGCTGCCGGCGGCGCGGCTTGGCGATCTCGCCGGCAAGCGCGCGCTCGGCTACCTCAACTGGACCCGCAACCGCCACAAATTCCACCGCCGCGATGTGCTCGACGCGCTGCTGGCGGACATGCAGGCGCAGGCACCCGATCAGATCGCGGTCACCGGAGATCTGGTCAATCTGGCGCTCGCTGCCGAATTCGAGCCGGCCCGGGCCTGGCTGGAAAGCGTCGGCTCACCCGAGCGCGTCGCGATCGTGCCCGGCAATCATGACGCCTATGTTCGCATCACCCGGCACCGCTTTACCGAGACGTTCGACGATTATTTGCGTGGCGACACGCCCGACGGCGGCGGACCGTTTCCATTCCTGCGCCGGCGCGGGCCGCTGGCGCTGATCGGCGTCTCGTCCGCGGTGCCGACGCCGCCCTTGATGGCGACAGGACGGCTCGGACGCAGCCAGCTCGATGCGCTGGATCGCATCCTGAACGATCTGTCCGCCGCGCAGGTCTTTCGTGTACTGCTGATCCATCACCCGCTGCGCTCGGATTCACGCGTCAAGCGGCTGACCGATTCGAAGCCGTTGCTTGCGCTGCTCGAACGACACGGCGTCGACCTGATCCTGCACGGGCACGATCACCTCCATTCGACGATATGGGTCGATGGACCAGCCGGCACGATCCCCGCGATCGGCGTACCTTCGGCGTCCGCGGTGGCCCACGGCCGCTATCCCGCCGCGGCCTACAATTTGTTTTCGATCGCGCGCGACGGCGCGGCGTGGCGCTGCGAACAGACCGTACGGGGCATCGATGATGCCTTGCGTGTCCGACAACTCAGTCAGACGCGGCTGATATAGCCCTGTCGTGGCCGCGCGCTGGCGACGATGCATATGGTCAATTATTCAAATCGCTTGAATAGGAGTCAAGTCGCGCGAACGCTGGTTACGACACGCCTAGAAGCTTGGAGGGGTATTGATGATGATCATGCTCGCTGTGCTCTGGCCGATGTTCCGAAAGCCATGGGGTTGTTCGGACCTGTAGCAGATCGAATCTCCCGCATTCAGCGCATAATCGCCCTCACCGACCGTGAACTTGATCTGCCCACTCAGGATGTAGGCAACTTCCTCGCCCTCGTGCTTGATGGATCCTTCGCTGCCGCCGCCAGGGGCGAGATGATGGATGCATCCCTGCAGCAGCCGAGAACGATCGTAGGGTATCAGACGCTCAAGGGTCGATCCCGGACCGCGACGAAGCGGATCGAACTTCACCACCGGTCGCTGGCCCTTGCGAGATACCAGTCCGTTCAAGTCGACACCCTTGGCAAATAGCTGGCCAACGGTGAGACCCAGTGCTTCAGCAATTCGATAGAGCGTATTGAGGGACGGTGCGGCGCGACCATTTTCAATCTTTGACAGCATGCTTTCGGAGCAGCCCGCCTTCACAGCCAAATCCCGAAGCCGCAATCTCAATGTCATCCTGGCATGCCGGAGCCTCACTCCAACATATTCATTTGTTCCCCACGGCATTTCGGCAGGGTCTGCTTTTCTGGCAGAGCGTCCCTTCTTCGGCATGACTTGCAAAGCTTTCTGTGACGACCGCAGAACGGACGGGCCTTCATGGGAGTCGGCATCAATCGCTGTACCACGAATGGTATCACAAACGTACTGACAACCGAAATGTCCTACTTGAATTATATTCATGCTACTTGACTGAATTGAAGATTGCCGCCCATAGTTTGACATGACGTTTTGGGGGCTGGAGGCAACGATGGCCGTCGAAGCCAAGCTCATCGATGCACGGGCGTCTGATTTCAAGCCGCACTACGAGCCTTACGGCTGGCATCATTGGCCCGAATATCCGTTCATGTCCTATCAGTTCCGCCGCGGGCTCGGTGAGACGCAGGAAGGAGCCGGCGCGGTCAGCGAGTGTTTCCAGGCGGCGTCTCGAATGATACCTGGCGACAAGGAAAGCTGGTTCGCCGAGTTCAAGCGCATTGCGGACCGCAACCTTCTGCGGGGCGACAAATCGCAGACCGAGGGCCACATAAGAACGGCCCAGAATTGCTGGCTGAGAGCTGCCGGCTATTATCGGCAGGCCGAGTTCTGGCTTGCACCAGACGATCCGCGGCGGCTCGCCATTTTCGAGCAGATGGAGGCGTGTTCGAAAAAATTTCTCTCCTGGCTCATTCCCGCGGGTCAACCCGTCGACATTCCCTACGAGAACGGCGCCGCCCTCTGCAGCTATTTTATTCGCGCGCCCTTCGCGATCGAGCGTCAGCCTGTTCTGATCTCGATGGGCGGCCTTGATTCAATCAAGGACGAGATGTGGGCGATGCAGGCTCACGGCGCCCTGCAACGGGGCATTTCCGTGCTCATGATCGACGGACCCGGCCAGGGCGGCACGCTGCGACGGCACAAGATCGTTAGCCGCCACGATTACGAGGTCCCGATTGGACGGTGCATCGACTATCTGGTGACGCGCACCGATGTCGACTCAAGCAGGATCGCGGTCTGCGGATCGAGTCTTGGCGGCTACTATGCCGCCCGGGCTGCGAGCTTTGATCACCGGCTGGCGGCGTGCATTTCGCACGGAGCGATCTGGAGCCTGGCCGAACTGTTTGCCGGCGCTAGCGAGGATCACGGCCTTGCCGACCATCTGAAATGGGTCATTGGCGCAAACTCGGTGCGTGAAGCCCTCGATAAGGCTGCGAACTTCAAGCTGGACGGTGTTCTCGACCACATGAAATGCCCGTATCTGATCGTGCACGGGGGATACGACGTCCTTGGCGTCGGCCAGGCAACGACGGTGTACCGATACGCCGAGAGCAAGGGCGTTGACGTCACTCTGCGCCTGACCAGTGAGGAAGACACCGGGGCCGACCACTGTCAGCATGACAATCCGACCTTGGGACAAGAGATCATCTGTGACTGGTTGACACGGAAATTCCAGATCGATGAGCGCAAGCTGCGCAACGTCGCGCTGGCACCGCTTGTTTAGCGCATTCCAGTCGAGAAATTCGTCAACGATACCGAACCCGTGTCCCGCCCCGGGCGGGCAGTCAGGCCCGGATATTTCCTGATTAACTCTGATCGGCCTCGGGCCTGCCGTGGAGCAAGCATGTCCAAATTCTCTGAACGCGATGTCGCAACCGGACGCCTGTCTCCGCAATCCGCGCTGGCCATGCTGATCATTGTTGGCCTTTGCTACATGATCAACGCGATGGACAGGATCGTGTTTTCGATCCTGTTGCCCAATGTGACCAGGGACTACGGGTTCAGCCTGGAGCAGGGCGGGCTGTTGGCGACGGTTTTCACCCTCGGCCTGGGCTTGTCCGGCGTTCCGACCGGTCTCGCCATGGATCGCCTTTCCCGAAAGGCCGTCATCCTTCTCGGCATGTTGATCTATTCGGTCCTGACCATCGCGACGGCGTTGGCGTCCAATTTCTACGACATGGCGGGCTATCGGGTGTTGTCCGGGCTGGGCGAGGGAATGCAAAACGCGGCGGCGTTCACCGTCGTAGGTGTCTACTTCTACCGGAGTCGTGCGCTGGCCATCGGCTCCATGAATTTCGCCTATGGGCTGGGATCATTCATCGGCCCGGTGCTTGCCGCGCAAATACTCAGCATGACCAGCGATTGGCGAATTCCACTCGTAACATACGGCCTGCTGGGGCTTGCCATGATGCTGGTGGCGTGGCTGGTTCTGTCTCGCCTCTTCACCGAGCAGAAGGCGGAGACCGCGGTGGGAGCGGATCCGTCGTCGCCGCCAGCGATCCCGAACGGCTTGCTCCATCGCAACGTCGTCATCTGCTGCATTTGCGCAACCGGGCTTGGCGTTGCGGTCTACGGCTATATCGGGCTGTACCCGACGATCCTGCGAACCGCATTGCAGTTCGACGTTCGGACGGCCGGGCTGGCCGCCAGCATGTTCGGCCTCGGCGCG
Source organism: Bradyrhizobium sp. (assembly GCA_039935515.1). GTDB lineage: Bacteria > Pseudomonadota > Alphaproteobacteria > Rhizobiales > Xanthobacteraceae > Bradyrhizobium. The sequence continues at coordinate 4,516 of JBDTKD010000116.1, read as the reverse complement.
CTGATGGGCATTCCCGCCGGCTGGCTCGCCGATCGCTTCGATCAGATCGTCATCAACCTCGTCGCAATTGCGGTGCTCGCGGTCAACGCCTACCTGCTGTTCAACATCGTGACGTCGCCGACCTGGCAGGTGCTGCTGTCGTTTGTGCAGGGGTCGGCGGCGAGCGGCTTCTTTTTTGTCAATACCTACGCACTGATGCAGCGCTCGGTGCGGCCGGATTTCGTTGGCAGAGCAACCGGCCTCGTCGTCACGTTCCTGTATATCCCAGCCTCCCTGGCCGGCTATGTCTTTGCGACGCTAAAGGGAGAATACGGCTGGGGGGATGCGGCGACGTTACAACTCTCCATCAGCCTGACGGTCCCCTTCATGGCCATGCTGTTCTTTGATCGGAATGCCATCAGGCGCCCGCGACGCATCTGACAAGGCCGTGCCGCCATGTCGGATTCAGAGACCGCGCAGGCTCGCGAACAGCGCCAGAGCGAACAGCGCGAGGGCGCCGAGCACGAATCCGAGCGCGAAGCTCCAGAACCGGCTGCGGCGCGGCTTTTTGATTGCCGCGGGATCAACCATCGGCGTCGCCACCAGCGCATGCTCGCGCTCGATCATGCGGCGGGCGACATAACCGGTGACAGCGTCGACGATGTCGGCGACGTCGTGGGACTCGGCGATCACGATCCGGCCGAAACGGGTGTCCTGCACGAAGCGGTAGATGCGCTTGTCGCGTCCCATCAGCACATGGGCGACCACGTCGATCCACAGCCGCGGCGTTTCGCCCTGGCTGAGGCCGCGATCGAACAGATCGACCTGATCGGGAATCTGCGCGAACAGCGGATCGAGCGCTTCATTGAGGATTTCGAGCCGGGCGACCTCGGCGTCGCGCAGATCGACGACGACGCCGGTGCGATCCGCAGCCTCGATCCGCGCCTGCCGCAACGCATCGCGCAGCCGGACCGGGCGCGCATCGCTGGCGGCAGGGCTCCCGGTGTTTTGCGCCTCTGACATCCTGTTCGGCCCTTGCTGCTGAGTCCCGAGCACCCCTTAACCTATCAGTAACCACCCTCACCGGCAAAGGCCGTTCATTCCCAAAGGCTTGCAGCTAATCTCGCACCCGCCGCAGACGAAAGCCGGCCCCACCCGGATCTCCGGATGGGGCCGTGGTCGTCCCTGGGCGTTTTCCCGAACGCTTCCTTGATGGTTTCCTTGATGGTTTTTGGGCTTTTTGGTGGCCGGCAGCCGGCGCTCAGGCTGTGGCGCGATTGGGTTCTTCCACGATCGAAAAGCGCACGCCGGCTTTGTGGCGGTTCTCTTCCGAGACGACCCGCCAGGCATCCTCGGCTTCCTTGCGGGTCTTGAACGGACCCTGGACCTGGGCCGAACCTTCGACGAGCTTGTGGAAGTTCATCGAACCGAACTCGCCGCCAATCACCCAGAAATTGCTGCCTTTGGTCATCATCGTCTCCCGTTATTCAGCCGCTTGAACCTTGATTTCCGAGCCGTTCGACCTGAACTGCGCGGCTTCGGTCGAGTCGTGAAGCGCCGTGGTCGATGAGGTGCCGCCGGTGATGGTGGCGGACACCAGATCGAAATAGCCGGTGCCGACTTCGCGCTGGTGGCGCGTCGCCGAATAGCCGTGCTTCTCCGAGGCGAACTCGGCCTGCTGCAGGCGGGAATAGGCCGCCATGCCTTCGGCCTTGTAGCCGCGCGCGAGCTCGAACATGCTGTGGTTGAGCGAGTGGAAGCCCGCCAGCGTCACGAACTGGAACTTGTACCCCATCGCGCCGATCTCGCGCTGGAATTTGGCGATCGTCGCCTTGTCGATATTGGCTTCCCAGTTGAACGACGGCGAGCAGTTATAGGCCAGCATCTTGCCGGGATAGACCTTCTGCACCGCCTCGGCGAATTCCTTCGCCTCCTTGAGGTTCGGCGTCGAGGTCTCCCACCACAACAGGTCGGCATATTTCGCAAACGCGATGCCGCGCTTGATGCAGTGCGCGAGGCCGGTGCCGGGCTTGAGGCGGAAAAAGCCTTCCGCGGTGCGCTCGCCGGTGATGAACTCGCGGTCGCGCTCGTCGACATCGGCGGTGATCAGCTTGGCGCTCTCGGCGTCGGTGCGGGCCAGCACGAAGGTCGGCGTGCCGCAGACGTCGGCCGCAAGCCGCGCCGCGATCAGGTTGCGCTCATGGGCCGCGGTCGGGATCAGCACCTTGCCGCCCATGTGGCCGCATTTCTTTTCCGACGCGAGCTGGTCCTCGAAATGGACGCCGGCCGCACCGGCCTCGATATAGGCCTTCATGATCTCGAACGAGTTCAGGGGACCGCCGAAGCCGGCTTCCGCGTCGGCCACGATCGGCACGAACCAGTCGATCTTGGCGCCGCCTTCGGAATGCTCGATCTGGTCGGCCCGCTGGAAGGTGCGGTTGATGCGGCGGCACAGTTCAGGGCCGGCATTGGCCGGATAGAGGCTCTGGTCCGGATACATCGCGCCGGCGGTGTTGGCGTCGGCGGCGACCTGCCAGCCCGACAGGTAGATTGCGGGCAGGCCGGCGCGCGCCTGCTGCATCGCCTGGTTGCCGGTGACGGCGCCCAGCGAATTGACGAAGGGTTCCTTCTTCAGCGATTCCCACAGCCGATTGGCGCCCTTCTCGGCGAGCGTGTAGGCGATCGGCACCGAGCCGCGCAGCTTTTCCACTTCGGCCGGGCTGTAGGGACGGCTGATGCCATCGAAACGCCCGGCGGGCGCGGGAACCAGCTGCTCAAAGGTCTTCGCCATCGTAATCTCCAATCGACATTCGTGACAGTGCATTGCAAAATGCGTGGCAGGAGCTAAACGCCAAACTGCTCAACTCGTACAGACAGCTTGCATTCGAATGATGATGTCATGTAACATATAAACATGTCACATATGTTATTTTGTCATTTTTATCACAAATAGGCAACGAGGACGGTCATGGCAGGCGATTCCGGCAAAAAGCTGTTCGTCGGACCGAGGTTCCGGCGCATCCGCCAGCAATTGGGCCTGTCGCAGACCCAGATCGCCGAGGGTCTCGGCATTTCTCCGAGCTATATCAACCTGATCGAGCGCAACCAGCGTCCGGTGACGGCGCAAATCCTGCTGCGGCTGGCGGAGGCCTATGACCTCGATCTGCGCGATCTCGCCACCGCCGACGAGGACCGGTTTTTCGCCGAACTGAACGAGATCTTTTCCGATCCGCTGTTTCGCCAGATCGATCTGCCGAAACAGGAACTGCGCGATCTCGCCGAATTGTGTCCCGGCGTGACACATTCGTTGCAACGACTCTACGCCGCCTACACGGAGGCCCGCCGCGGCGAGACCCTGGTCGCCGCCCAGATGGCCGACCGCGACGAGGGCTCGCGCTTCGAGGCCAATCCGATCGAGCGCGTCCGCGACCTGATCGAGGCCAACCGCAACTATTTTCCTGAACTCGAACAGGCCGCGGAAAGCCTGCGCGACGAATTGAACGTGGCATCCGAGGAGCTGTTCGCCGCGCTCGCCACCCGGCTGCGCGAAAAGCATTCGATCGTCACCCGCATTATGCCGGTCGATGTCATGCGCGAGACGCTGCGGCGGTTCGATCGCCATCGCCGGCAATTGCTGATTTCCGAACTGATCGACGGAACCGGCCGCGCATTTCAGCTCGCGTTCCAGATCGGCCTTACCGAATGCGGCGGCCATTTCGAGGCCATCGTCAACCGCGCCGGTCCGCTCGATGACACGCCGCGCCGGCTCTACCGCATCACGCTCGCGAACTATTTCGCCGCCGCCGCGATGATGCCCTACCAGGCCTTTCACGCCGCCGCCGAGCAGCTCAGCTACGACGTCCACGTGCTGGCGCAGCGCTTCAACGCCGGTTTCGAGCAGGTCTGCCATCGCCTGACCACGCTGCAACGGCCCAATGCGCGCGGCATTCCGTTCTTCATGCTGCGCGTCGACAATGCCGGCAACGTCTCCAAGCGGTTTTCCTCCGGCACCTTCCCATTCTCGAAATTCGGCGGCACCTGCCCGCTGTGGAACGTACACTCGACCTTCGACACCCCGGATCGGCTGCTCAAGCAGGTGATCGAATTGCCCGACGGCAACCGCTACTTCTCGATTGCGCAGATGGTGCGCCGGCCCGTGGCGCCGCATCCGCAGCCGCAGCCGCGCTTTGCGATCGGGCTCGGCTGCGAAATCCGCCACGCCGCCAAGCTGATCTACGCCACCGGCATTGACCTCGAGAAAACCGAAGGCACGCCGATCGGTGTCAACTGCCGGCTCTGCGAGCGCGAAAACTGCAGTCAGCGCGCCGAACCGCCGATCACCCGCACCCTGATCCTCGACGAGAACACCAGGCGGGTATCCTCGTTCGCGTTCTCCAATGCGCGGGAGCTGTAATGCACGTAGCCCGGATGCAGCGCAGCGAAATCCGGGATTCGCGATGCGGATGTGACGGCCCCGGATTGCGCTGCGCTCCATCCGATCTACTTCGTCATTCCGGGATGCGCCTTTTGGCGCAGG
>JBDTKD010000115.1:0-2917 GCA_039935515.1 Bradyrhizobium sp. | reverse complement strand
GACCTCGCCGCCGAGCGAGAAGCCCTGCACCATGCGCGCGACAATGGCGATGATCGGCGCGGCGATGCCGATGGCCTGATAAGAGGGTGTCAGTGCCAGCGTGATGATGGCGCATCCCATCATGGCAAAGCTCAGGATCATCGCCGGACGCCGCCCTGCCCGATCGGAATAGGATCCGATCACCAGGCCGCCGATCGGCCGGGTGATAAAGCCGGCCCCGAAGGTCGCCAGCGACAGCATCAGGCTGCTAAACTGGCTTTGGGCGGGAAAGAAAGTGTGGCCGATCTGGATGGCGAAGAAGCTGTAGGTGATGAAATCGTAGAACTCGAGCATGTTGCCGATGGTCACGGCAAGCGTGCCGCGGCCGATGAAGGCGTGCGAGCCCGCTCCGGCCGCCGCAGCTTGCGAAGATTGATTTGCCATCGGTCCTGCCCGTCAATCCGTTCGCTACCTCAAGGGCATTTATGGATAGCCCGGGTCTCGAGGCTGGTTCCATGCCTTGGCATTGACCTGATAGCATGTGCTGCGATTTCGGGGTCAGGGGAAACCAGCCATGCCTTTCAGCCGTCGGTCCCTGGCGCTTGCGGCAGGCTTTTGCTTTCTGATCAATGGTGAAGTCATGGCGTTCGATATTGAAGCCCATCGCGGCGGACGGGCTCTGTTTCCCGAAAACACCCTGCCATCCTTTGCCAACGCACTCTCGATGGGGGTCAACACGCTGGAACTCGATATCGGGGTTACCTCGGACGGGACAATCGTCGTCTCGCATGAACGCGGGCTCAGCCCCGATCTCGCCCGCAATGCCGATGGCGTCTATGTAGCGCCGCCCGGCACCCCCTTTGTCCGATTGCGGCTCGAGCAAGTCAAAAAATACGATGTCGGTCAAATCCGGCCGGGCAGCCGCTATGCGGCACAATTCCCGGACCAGCACGTCGTGCCGGGAACGCCGATCCCGACGCTGCGCGAAGTCTTCGATCTCGTGCAGAAATCCGGCGACCGGAACGTGCGTCTCAATATCGAAACCAAAATCGATCCCCATCATCCCGACGAGTCGCCCGATCCCGAACGCTTCGTCGCACTGCTGCTCGATTTTCTCAAGGCGGATAAATTTGCCGATCGTGTCATGATTCAATCTTTTGACTGGCGAACGCTGCAACGGATCCAGAAACTGGCCCCCGCCATTCCGACGGTCTATCTGACACTGCAGAAGGGTTCGGGGGCGACGATCTTTCTGGATAAGGCCTCGGACTGGACCACAGGTTTCAATCCGGCCGAGCACGGCAAATCGGTGCCGGGTGCGATCAAGGCCGCCGGCGGCGCGATCTGGTCGCCCTATTTCGGCGATGTCGATGCTGACCTGATCGCCGAGTCCCACCGGCTCGGACTCGCGGTGGTGGTCTGGACCGTCAACAAGCCCGCGGACATGGTGCGGATGATCGACATGGGTGTCGACGGAATCATTTCCGATCGTCCCGACCTGTTGCGCGACATCGCCGGCGAAAAGGGCATTGCGCTACCGGCTGCCGCGCCGGTAACGCCCTAGCTTTTTTCGCGTCAAACCGATGGCGCTAGGACTTGGTCCGGCGGCCCCGGCAACCGCTCATCCGCGTGTATCCAGCGACACGCCGAGTTGATGGGCCTTGACGGCAGTCGCCCCCACCGTCCGCTTCAACGCTTTCGAGATTCCGGCGACGCCGACCTTTTTCCTGGCCAGTGATTTGAGCTCGCGCACATCTGCCGAAGTCCAGGCGCGCCTCACTGATTTCTTCTTCGCCGGCTTTCCATTGCCAGGTTGTTTTGTCGCTGATTTTCTCTTCTTGGCCATGTCGGCTCCTTATTTGAGAGCCGGGCTTTTATCACATCAAAGATATTTAGCAACGCAACGCCGTTGGTCTCGAATCAAATCTTAACAAAAGATTTGCCAATGCAGACCGATCAGGGCCGGCCCTTTGTCGCATCCTTTGCCGCTGACATGATGCCGCCGGTGATCTGTCTCATATGTTCTCCGGCGTTGGTGAACTGGCTTCGCAAGAACTCGGACTGGATTTGCATGGCCTGCTGAAGGTCGGTGGCATGGACCAGCTTGCGCGCGTGTTCGAACGCGGCCTTCATGTTCTGTTCGGTAAAAGTGAGCGCCTGCCGGGAAATCTCCGTACCGGGGTTCGGCATCGATGCCACCGACTTGTTCGCGGCGTCGAAAAACATTCCGAATGCCTTTTCCGCCTGATCGATGGTTTTTTCGGCCAAATCGCGCAACTCGGCCGGCACTTCGAGCTTTGGTTCAATCATGTCGCCGTTCTCCGATTGAGATTGAACGTTACCACCTTTTCGCGCCGTCGTCCTTGCCGTATTTTCCCCGCTTGGCTCCGGTCGGAACCGGGCAATTGGTCGGGAGGCCGCAATGCCGAAACAATGGATGGCTCTGCTCGTGATACTGGGGCTGGCGACAACGCTGCTCAATCTGGCGATCCTCGCCGGTCAGATCGCAACGCCGGCGAGCGCGCGCGCCGGCGCCAGCAAATTGCTCAATGACGAGGACTTTACGGACGGCCTGACCAAAATCATCAGGAAAACCGTGCGCGATTACTGTACGGTCGGCAAGAGAAGCAGCATCGACTGCTAGCGGCAAGCGAGCGCAGGCCTGCGAAGGATCGCCAGCCAAGCTTTGACCGCGGCCGAAAGGATCCATGTCTTCATCTGACACGCCCTTATCCAACAGTTCTCCGGCCGGAGATAGCCGCAGGGCGCCGCTGCGGCGCCAGCAGCGCCGACGCTTTTTGCTTTTCATGGTGTTTGCCGGCATCTTCATTTTCATCGCGGCGGCGGGCGCGCTTTATTTCGCGCTGCGACCCGAGGCCTTGCGGATCGCGGTAGGCCCGTCGGGCAGCGACGATCAAAAACTGATTCAGGCATTGGC
>JBDTKD010000114.1:0-2626 GCA_039935515.1 Bradyrhizobium sp. | reverse complement strand
GAGCTGACGGTCAATTTCGGCCGCAAGGAACCCTATTTCGCAGGCGACGGATACGGCCATCTGGCCGTCGTCATCGACAATCTCGATTCCGAGCACGAAAGGTTCGAGCGGGAGAAATTGTCGCCCGGGCCGCTACGCGATTTCAAGCATGACGGCGCAACGCTGGCGCGCTTTTTCTTCGTGTCCGATCCCGATGGCTACAAGATCGAGGTGATCCAGAAAGGCGGCCGCTTCGGCTAATGCAACAAGAACGTTCAATGGAGGATAGCCCATGAGAGAAGTTGATCGTCGAGGCAAATATAATCGCCGAATTTTCCTGCAGGGCGCGGCGACCGCGCTCCCGGCCGCTGCCATCGCGGCCAATACCGGGATCGGCGTCGGGGATGCGTGGGCCGACGATGCCACGACGCTGACCCCCGCGACCTTGAAGACGCTGGTAAAAGTTGCGTGCGACATCTATCCGCACGACTTCCTGGTCGACAGCTACTACGTCACCGCCGTCAAGCCGTGGGATGGCAAGGCGGCCAAGGATCCGGCCGTCAAGGCGCTGCTTGAAGACGGCGTCCGGCGTCTCGATCAGGACGCGAAGGATCGGCACAAGGTCGCTTACGCTCAAGTCCCCTGGGAAGCCGACCGGGTCGTGCTGCTGCAGGGAATCGAGCCGACCGATTTCTTCAAGAAGGTCCGCTCCGATCTTGTTGTCTCTCTCTACAACCAGGAAGAGCTATGGCCGAAATTCGGCTACGAGGGCTCGTCCGCCTAGCATGGTGGCTACATCAAACGCGGCTTCAACGACATCGATTGGCTGCCGAAAGTCTAAGGCTTCGAGCAAATCCGGTTGGGAGGACACATCATGGCGAAATTCGATCAGAACGACGATGGCGTTGTTGTAATTGTCGGCTCCGGCGCCGGCGGCGGTACGCTCGGCAATGAGCTCGCTCAGAAAGGCGTCAAGGTGGTGATCCTTGAGGCCGGACCGCGCACCGAGATCCAGGACTTCATCAACAACGAATGGGAAAGCTTCACGCAGCTCGCGTGGACCGACATGCGAACGACATCCGGCACCTGGCGTGTCGCCAGCGACTTTCCAAATCTGCCGGCGTGGATCGTCAAATCGGTCGGCGGATCGACCGTGCATTGGGCCGGCGCGTCGCTGCGGTTCGACGAGCATGAGTTCCGGATCCGAAGCACCTATGGCAATCTGCCGGGCGCCAACCTGCTCGACTGGCCGATCACGCTGGCGGAAATGGAGCCGTGGTACGCCAAGGCCGAAGACAAGATGGGCGTGACCCGCACCAACAACATCCCGGGATTACCGGGCAACAACAACTTCAAGGTGATGGAGGCCGGCGCCAAGAAGCTCGGATACAAGGAAGTGCACACGGGGCGGATGGCAATCAACAGCGAGCCCCGCGATGGCCGCGGCTCCTGCCTGCAGATCGGTTTCTGTTTCCAGGGCTGCAAATCCGGCGCCAAATGGTCGACGCTCTACACCGAAATCCCCAAGGGCGAGGCGACCGGCAACCTCGAGGTTCGTCCCAACAGCATGGCGCTCAAGATCGAGCACGATGCATCGGGCAAGGTCACCGGCGTCGTCTACGCCGACGAAGCCGGCAAGACGCAGCGCCAGAAGGCGCGCGTCGTCGCGGTGGCCGGCAACTCGATCGAGAGCCCGCGGCTGTTGCTCAACAGTGCGTCGAGCATGTTCCCCGACGGCCTCGCCAACAGCTCCGGCCAGGTCGGCCGCAACTACTTGCGTCACATGACCGGCAGCGTCTATGCCGTTTTCGACAGGTCGGTGCACATGTATCGCGGTACCACCATGGCCGGCATCATCCGTGACGAGGCGCGGCACAATCCGTCGCGCGGTTTCATGGGCGGCTATGAAATGGAAACGCTGTCGCTGGGTCTGCCCTTCATGGCGGCGTTCCTCAATCCCGGCGCGTGGGGACGCCCGTTCACCGCGGCGATGGAAGGCTATCCCCGCATGGCCGGGATGTGGCTGGTCGGCGAGGATATGCCGCAGGAAACCAACCGCGTGACGCTCGACCCGAAGGCGAAGGACAAATTCGGCTTGCCGGTCGCGAGCGTGCATTATGACGACCATCCCAACGACGTCGCCATGCGCGACCACGCCTATAAGCAGGGCGCCGCGGTGTACGAGGCCGTCGGCGCGACCGTGACCTATCCGACCGCGCCCTATCCCAGCACCCATAACATGGGCACCAACCGGATGAGTGCGAAGGCCAGAGACGGCGTGGTGAACAAGTTCGGCCAGACCCACGATATCAAGAACCTGTTCGTGTCGGACGGCAGCCAGTTCACCAGCGGCGCAGCCTGCAATCCGACGCTCACCATCGTGGCGCTCGCAACCCGACAGGCGGACCACATCGCCGGCGCCATGCAGCGGAAGGAGATCTAGCGCGGCAGCGACGCGGCTTCATCCTTCGAGACGCGCGGCGCTGCCGCGCTCCTCAGATCCTATGGGGTGGTGAATCGCTGGGGCCAGACGCACGACATCAAGAACCTGTTCGTGTCGGACGGCAGCCAGTTCACGAGCGGCGCCGGGTGCAACCCGACGCTCACCATCGTATCGCTGGCGATCCGGCAGGCGGACACGATCTCG
>JBDTKD010000113.1:0-7667 GCA_039935515.1 Bradyrhizobium sp. | reverse complement strand
CTTGAATCCGGCGGTGGAATGGGCGTTGCCATGACCATTCGCCGCCGTGGCTTCCGCGGCGGGTGCGGCGACATTACTCATCATGAAAGCGGAGGCCTCAAAAATGCTTCACTGCACAATGGCAAAGCGACGAGGCTTATAGCCCTGCGCTTGGAGCATAGCATGGCCTGATTTCGGGCCATAGTCATGTTAAAATGCATACCTGTCAGATTGTAACCTGGGTTCCGACCTCGACCACGCGGCCGGTCGGAATCTGGAAATAATCGGTGGCGTCGTTCGCCGAACGGCTCAGCGCAATGAACAGGTGATCCTGCCACTGCGGCATTCCCGATTGCGCCGACGGCTTCAGCGATCGCCGCGACACGAAAAACGACGTCGCCATGATGTCGAACTGCCAGCCGAGCTTGCGCGCGATCACGAGCGCCTTGGGAACATTCGGCGATTCCATGAAACCGAAGCGCAGCCGGACAATGGCGAATTTGTCGCTGATCGGCTCCATCCAGACCCGCTCGGCCGGATCGACGCGCGGCGTCTGCGCGGTTTCGATGGTCAGGATCACATTGTGCTCGTGCAGCACCTTGTTGTGTTTGAGATTGTGCAGCAGCGCCGTCGGTACGAAATTGGGATCGCTGGTGAGAAAGACCGCGGTGCCCTTGGCGATATGCGGCGGCCGCTTTTCGAGGCTCTTGATCAGGTCGGTGAGCGGGACTTCGGTCCGCCGGGTCTTGGCGATCAGGATTGCCGCGCCGCGGCGCCAGGTCCAGATCGTGATCGCCATCGCAAATCCGAACAGCAGCGGCACCCATGCGCCTTCGAACAGCTTGAGGAAATTCGCGCTGAAAAAGGTCATGTCGACGACGACGAACGGAACGATGATCGCCGCTGCGGCGGCCGCGCGCCAATTCCACAGTTTCCAGATCACCACAAAACCCATGATGCCGTCGGCAACCATGGTGGTGGAGACGGCGATGCCATAGGCGGAGGCCAATCCGCTCGAGGTGCGGAACAACAGCACCAGCAGCAACACGCCGATCAGCAACAGCGTGTTGACGCGCGGCAGATAGATCTGGCCGGCATGCACCTCCGAGGTGTAGCGGACCTCGAAACGCGGCAGCAGGCCGAGCTGCACGGCCTGGCGGGTCAGCGAATAGGCCCCCGTGATCACCGCCTGGCTCGCGATCACCGTCGCCGCGGTCGCCAGCCCGACCAGCGGCAGCAGCAGTATTTCCGGAACCATCCGGTAGAATGAATTTTCAATCGCCGCCGGATTGGCCAGCACCAGCGCGCCCTGACCGAAATAGTTGACCAGCAGCGAGGGCAGCACGAAATAAAGCCACCCGGCCTGGATCGGCTTGCGTCCGAAATGGCCCAGATCCGCATACAGCGCTTCGCCGCCGGTCACCGCGAGGAAGACCGCGCCTAACGTCACCATTCCGATGGTGCCGTGGGACAGCAGGAAATGAATTGCATACCAGGGATTGATCGCAGCCAGCACCGATGGATCGTCGCTGATATGCACCAGCCCCATGACCGCGAGGGCGCTGAACCAGACCACCATGACCGGCCCGAACGCCGAGGCGACCCGCGCCGTGCCGCTGCTCTGCACCGAGAACAGCGCGACCAGAATGAAAACCGTCAGCGGCACCACATAATGCTCGAGCGCCGGCGTGCCGAGCTTGAGGCCCTCGACCGCCGACAGCACCGAAATCGCCGGCGTGATCATGGAATCGCCGATGAACATCGAGGCGCCGATGACGCCCAGCGCCAGCAATGGCCAGCTTCTTCGTCCCAGCGCGCGTTGACCGAGCGCCATCAGCGACAGCGTGCCTCCCTCGCCGTTGTTGTCGGCGCGCAGCAGCAGCAGCACGTATTTTGCGGTGACAACGATCAGGAGCGCCCACAGAATCAGCGACAGCACCCCGAGCACGATGGTTCGCGTGATCGGGTGGCCCTGGGCGGCGGCGGCGACCGCCTCGCGGAACGCATAGAGCGGCGACGTTCCGATATCGCCAAAAACCACGCCAATGCTTCCCAGCGTCAACGCCAAAAAGCCAGACGTGACCGACCCATCCTGGGCTTCGGTAGATGTGACGCCAAAAGCCATCGTGCGGGAGAACGCTCAACCGATTGATTTGATCCGGGTCGGCTATCGACGCTTCCGCGGGGCCTGTCAACCAATCAGCCATGGCCGTGTCGGCGCTGTCGGACGCGCCGGCAACGCGGCCCTCCAGCGACGACAGGTAATATGGTAACGCGTCGAAATTACGGCTTCAGGTCGGGCGGGATCGGCGGATCCTCGCGCATCAGCGTGATCGTCACGCGGCGGTTCGCCGACAGCGAAGGATCGTCGGGAAACAGCGGCTGGGTATCGGCCTTGCCCGAGACTGCAAAGATGTGGGCCGGCGGCAGGCCCTCCCGCTCCAGAATCTGGCGCACCGCGTTGGCACGGTCGGCCGACAGATCGAACGCGCCGTAGTCGCTTTGCGTCGGCACAAATCCCGCCGCAGTGTGACCGACGATCGCGATGCGCAACGGCGTCGCCTTGAGCGGAGCGGCCAGTTTCTCGACCAGGCGGCGGGTCCGCTCGTAAGGCACCTTGGAGCCATCGGCGAACATCGACCGGCCGTCCTGGTCGACGATTTCCAGATTGAGACCCTCCTCGGTCTCCTCGAACATGATGTGCTTCGAGATTTCGGTCAGCTCCGGCATGTCCTGCAAGGCCTGCCGCAGCGACGCCGAGGCCAGCGCGAATTCGCGATCGAGCTTGATGCGGGCGCCGCGGGTGCGGCTGTTGTCCTGCTCATCCGGCGTTGGCGTGTTGGACGATTCCTCGGGCGGAATGTGCGCGGCGTTCTTCAGCTTCGGCCTGGTCGGCAGACCATCGGATTCGATGATTCCGGAATAGCGCTTTTCGGTCTGCACGCCGAAGGCATCGCGCATCGAGCCCGCGACGATCTTGAGCTTGTTGTTGTCCATGGTGGAAAACGCGACGAGCATCACAAAGAAGCTCATCATCAGGCCCATCAGGTCGGCGAAGGTCACGAACCAGCCGTGCCCTCCTCCATGCGCGTCGCCACGTTTCTTCTTGGCCATGCTTGACTTTCCGAAACCGGAACCGACCGTTCAGGCCGGGACCGGCTCGCCTTCCTCTTGGCGGTGCTTCTCCGGCAGATATGCCAGCAGCATTTCCCGCACCAGCGTCGGGCTCTTGGAATCGCGGATCATCAGAATGCCGTCGATGATCAGGGTGCGGTTGGTCTCCTCGTCGAGCAGCTTGCCATGCAACTTGTCGGCGATCGGCAGGCAGAACAGGTTCGCGACCAGCGCGCCGTAGAGCGTCGCCAGCAGCGCGGTTGCCATGAACGGACCGAGTTTCGAGGGATCGGTCATGTTGGCGAACATCTGCACCATGTCGATCAGGGTTCCGATCATGCCGAAGGCGGGCGCGCAGTCGCCGATGGCACGGTAGATCTTGCCGCCTTCGTCGAGATGCATCAGAAAATTGTCGCGGTCGCGCTCGAGGTTGTCGCGGATGAACTCGAGGTCGTAGCCGTCGGCGACATAGCGGATGCCCTTGGCAAGGAACGGCTCGTCGGTCTCGACCTTTTCCAGCCCGACCGGCCCCTGCTTGCGCGCGATTTCCGCGATGCGGGCGAGTTCGTCGACGAGGTCGCGCGCGGATAGCCGGCTCATGGTGAAAGCAAATTTGGCGCCGAGCGGCAGGCCGTGCAGAATGGTCATCAGCGGAAAGCGGATCATGGTGGCGGCAATCGATCCGCCGAAGATGATGATGACCGCATGTTCGCTGAAGAACATGTGCAGATCACCGCCCATGAGTACCATCGTGGTCACGACAAGGATGCCGGACACGAGCCCAACGCTCGTCATGATATCCATGGAAAACTCCAACGCGTACGCGAACTTTCCGGCCATCCTGGCCGGTGGCGCAGCCCGTTCCAGGCCGCGAAATGACCCTACGTTCCCGCAATTAAAGACGCGTTACCGAATTTGGTAGGCATAACAATTGGTTAACAAAAAGCTAGAGCATCTCCGGCTGGGTCGGATCATGACCGCGCATCCAGGGGGCCTCGTGGTTCGAGACGCGTGGCGTTGCCACGCTCCTCACCATGCGGGTCAAGACCTTATCCTGAGGAGCGCGCTTGCGCGCGTCTCGAAGGATGAAGCCGCGGCGCTGGAAAATGGTCTGGAGAGCGGGCGATTTTGCCGGCAGCGCGCGCTCGATCAATCGCCCTGCCCCGGGCTTGCCGAGAAATATTGCGGCAGCTTGTCGGCGACCCCATCGAAGGCGCTGGCGTCCGCAGGCGCCGCGCGCTTGATCGTGATGTTCGGCCAGACTGCGGCATATTGCGCGTTGAGCTGGAGCCAGGTCTCAAGACCCGGCTGGGTGTCGGGAAAGATAGCCTCGGCCGGACATTCCGGCTCGCACACCCCGCAATCGATGCACTCGTCCGGGTGGATGACGAGCATGTTGTCGCCTTCGTAGAAACAATCGACCGGGCAGACTTCGACGCAGTCCATGTATTTGCATCTGATGCAATTATCGGTGACGACAAATGTCATTGCCTGGCTTCCGGCGGCCACGGCCGATCCGGCCGATAGAACAGCGCGAGCTTCAGGCTCTCGGCGATCCGCCCCGCTTTGGCGCGGAATTCCTCGCAGGTGCCATGATCGAACAGTTCGCGGCAGGTCTCGTCGAAGAGCGCCAGCCAGTGGTCGAACAACTCCCGCTGGAATTTAGGCAGCACGAGGTGCTTTATTACCGGGTTGCCCTTGTAGCGCCCGGTGGTGAGCATCACCGACGACCAGAACGCGTACATCTTGGTCAAATGCGGTTGCCAATCGCCGGGAATCGCGCGCAAAAAGATCGGCGCAAGCTCGGGGTCGCGACGCACCTTGGCGTAGAAGCGATCGACCAGCAGCCGAATGCCTTCCTCGGACACATGATCGAGTTTTGCGGCGGAGTCGATCATATTGCGAGCACCGCCACGACCACGCCGAGCACGGTCCAGAACAGCGAATTGACCAGCATCCGGACCAGATCCTGGTTGCGGGAAAGCCCGATGGCGCGGCAGGCGAGCGTTCCGGGCAGCAGAAATGGCCAGGCCACGGCGTCACTGATTGAACCATTCATCCTCATCGCACGCTCCTATATAAGATGTACCTTGTATCCATCTTATAAGCCGCCGCTTGCCATAAAGCAATATCTGTTATACATGTTTTACTGCTGTAGCAAGCCCGAAGGGAGATGCGCGTGCGTCTGACCGTCTATACCGACTATGCGCTGCGTGTGCTGATGTATCTGGCGCTGAAGCAGGACCGGCTGGCGACGATCGCCGAGATCGCCGAGAGCTATGACATTTCCAGGAACCATCTGATGAAGGTCGCGCATCAATTGGGGGTTGCCGGCTATGTCGAAACCGTCCGCGGCAGGGGTGGCGGGCTGCGCCTGGCAAAGCCGATTGCGGCCATCGGGCTGGGCGAGGTGGTGCGCTATACCGAGCCGGACATGGCGATCGTGTCCTGCTTCGCGCCGCTCGATGCGCCCTGCGCCATCCGGCCGGCCTGTGTGCTGAAGAGCGCGCTGAAGAACGCGCGCGACGCCTTTCTCGACGTGCTCGACGGTTATACGCTGGGCGATCTTGTCGAGCCGCGAGGCCGGCTGTCCGGCCTGCTGGGTATCGGCCACGGCAACGCGATGCAGTAACCGATGCCTCCGCCTAAAGCGTTTTTCGGTTCACTCGAATCATTGTCGCTTCTCCGGAAGGCCTCGTGGTTCGAGACGCGCGCAGGCGCGCTCCTCACCATGAGGGTCTAGCACGTCATCCGGGGAAGAAGACCTCATCCTGAGGAGCATCGCGACGCGATGCGTCTCGAAGGATGGAGCCATTGAATTGGAAATTGCGCTCGCTCACAAGGATATCATGACCGTTCCTTCCGGACTCATCGACGCCTTATTGACTACCGCATCGGACGCCGTCATTGCCACCGATCACGCCGGCAACATCAGCTTCTGGAATCCCGGCGCCATCCGGATTTTCGGCTTCACGGCCGATGAAGCGGTCGGGCGCTCGCTCGATCTCATCATTCCCGACAATCTTCGGGCCCGGCACTGGGCCGGATATCGGCGGGTCATGCAGACCGGAGAGAGTCACTACGGCCACGGCGATCTGTTGTCGGTACCCGCGCTGACCAAGAGCGGCCAGCGCATCTCGGTCGAGTTCACGATCGCGATACTGAAAGACGCGCAGGGCCAACCGACCGGGACGGTGGCAATCCTTCGCGACGTCACCCGGCGCTTCGAGGAATCGCGCGCGCTGAAGCGGCAACTGGCCGAGGCCGTGCGGGGCAAATAGCCCGGCCGCTTGGCGCAATTTCCACCTCAATGGTTTCATCCTTCGAGACGCATCGCTTCGCGATGCTCCTCAGGATGAGGTCTCATATCAGACCCTCATGGTGAGGAGCCGCGCATTGCGCGGCGTCTCGAACCACGAGGCCTCATGGTTCGAGACGCGCGAAGGCGCGCTCCTCACCATGAGGGTCTGAGACCTCACATGAGGAGCATCGCGAAGCGATGCGTCTCGAAGGATGAAGCCATTGAGGTGGAAATTGCGCTAGCGCCCCGCTTTCCGTTCCATCGCGAGTTCGGCCCGAAGGCTGGCGAGGTCGCGGTAGATCGAGGCAATCGCGAGCACACGGCCCCTGCTCTTGTACTGCAGCAGGCAATCCCGCGCGGCGATGTCGCCGTCGATCACGATCTCGTCCCATTTTTCGGCGTGGCCGACATAATTGATCGGCACGTCATAATGCTGGCTCCAGAAAAACGGCACCGCATCGAAGGTCTCGCGCTGCCCCAGCATGTTGCGCGCCGCGGTCTGCCCCTGGCGTTCCGCGACCACCCAGTGCTCGACCCGGATGTTTTCCCGCGAATGTGGATCGGGCCAGCGTGCGATGTCGCCGGCCGCATAGATTCCGGGAACGCTGGTTTCGAGAAATTCATTCACCTTCACGCCGCGATCGAGCGCAAGGCCGGCCTGTTCGGCGAGGGCCAGGCGCGGCCGCACCCCGACGCCGACGACGACCAGATCCGCCTCCAGCACGCCGCCGCTTTTCAGCGTCGCGCGCTTGCCGTCGATCGCGGCCACGGTGTCGCCGAGGTGAAAGACAACGCCATGCTGCTCATGCAGGCCGCGGACGAAATCGCCCATCTCCGGCCCCAGCACGCGCTCCATCGGCCGTGGCTCCGGCGCCACGACATGGACCTCGATCTCGTGCGCGCGCAACGCCGCCGCGGTCTCAAGGCCGATAAAACTGGCGCCGATCACGATGGCGCGGCGCGCGCCGTCGGCGGATGCAATGATCGCCCGGCAATCCGCCAGCGAGCGCAGGGTGTGGACATGCGGCTGGTCGGCACCCGGGATCGGCAACCGCACCGGTTCGGCGCCTGTCGCCAATAGCAGGCGATCGTAGGCAACGGCGCCGCCGGCGGTGTTGACCTTGCGCGCCCTGGTATCGATCGAACTGGCCCTGCTCCCGAGCCGAAGCTCGATGCCGGAATCGGCGTAGAAGCTGTCCGGGCGCAACGGCAGCCAGTCCTCCGGCGCGCTGCCGGCAAGATAATCCTTCGACAGGTTCGGCCGATCGACCGG
>JBDTKD010000112.1:0-10774 GCA_039935515.1 Bradyrhizobium sp. | reverse complement strand
AACGATCAGTGTCGTGGCCTCGGCGCGTCGCACCGCCGGCAGCAAAGAAAGCTCGGCCATGTCCATGGAAGTCTGC
The DNA here is from genome assembly GCA_039935515.1 of Bradyrhizobium sp. Taxonomy (GTDB): domain Bacteria; phylum Pseudomonadota; class Alphaproteobacteria; order Rhizobiales; family Xanthobacteraceae; genus Bradyrhizobium. Next base: position 10,698 of record JBDTKD010000112.1, on the reverse strand, counting down.
CAGGTATCGGCGCCGTAGCCAAACGCGCCGGCCATACCGCAGCAACTCGATTCGATAGTTTCGACATCAAGGCCCGGAACCAGTCGCAGCACCTGTGCGACCGGCTTGAACGCGCCGAATGATTTTTGGTGGCAATGGCCGTGCAGCAAGGCCTTGCCCGCGATCGGGCCGAGCGGCAGTTTGAGGCGGCCGGCCTCGGCCTCGCGCACCAGGAACTCCTCGAATAACAGCGCATGGGCGCTGATGTTCTTTGCTGTCGTGTCGGAGCGCAGCGCCAGCAGTTCATCCCGCAAAGTCAGCAGACAGCTCGGCTCAAGCCCGACGATCGGCACGCCGCGCGCGGCAAACGGCGCATAGGTCTCGACCAGCCGGTCGAGCTCGGCACGCGCATGGCCGACAAGGCCCGCCGACAGAAAAGTCCGGCCGCAGCACAACGGCCGGCCGCGGTCGGCGGGTTCTGGCAGATGGACGCGGTAGCCACCCCGGACCAGCACAAGCAGCGCGGCGTCGAGGTTTTCGCGTTCGTAGATTCGGTTGAAGGTATCGGAAAACAGCACGACTTCGCGGCCGTCGGCTGGACCGACAGCATCGGCCTCGGTGCGAAATACGTCGCGACGGAACGCAGGCAGGCTGCGTTTTGCACTGATGCCGGTCAATTTTTCGAGCAGCAGGCGCAACAGCGGGCTTTTGTTGCGCAAATTGGCGAGCGGGGCGAGGCGCGAGGCCAGGCCGGCATAGCGCGGCAGATAGCCGACCAGGCGGTCCCGCAGGGAAAGGCCGTGTCGCGCCACGCGCGCGGCGAGAACCTCGATCTTCATCTTGGCCATGTCGACGCCGGTCGGGCATTCATGGCGGCAGGCCTTGCAGGACACGCAAAGTTTCAGGGTCTCCACCATCTCGTCGGAACCAAGGGCGTCCGGCCCGAGCTGGCCGGAGATGGCGAGCCGCAGCGTGTTGGCGCGGCCGCGGGTCACATCGATCTCGTTGCGGGTGACGCGAAATGACGGGCACATCACGCCGCCTTCGAGTTTGCGGCAGGCGCCATTGTTGTTGCACATCTCGATCGCGCCTTGAAAACCGCCGCCGGCACCTGGATAAGCCGACCAGTCGAGCGCGGTCCTGAGTTCGCCGACGCGGTAATCCGGCGAATAGCGAAACAGCCGGCGATCGTCCATTTTGGGCGGATCGACGATCTTGCCGAGATTGAGCACGTGGTCGGGGTCGAAGCGCTGCTTGACCTCGGCGAAATCGGCGATGATGCGCTGGCCGAACATCGCCTCGTGGAATTCCGATCGCACCAGGCCGTCGCCATGCTCGCCGGAATGCGAGCCCTTGTAGTCGCGCACCATCGCGAAGGTTTCCTCGGCGATGGCGCGCATCGCCCGGACGTCCTTTTCGAGCTTCAAATTGAGGACCGGCCGGACATGCAGGCAGCCTTCGGAGGCGTGCGCATACATGGTGCCGCTTGTGCCGTGTCTGGCGAAGATGGCGTTGAGGCGTTCGGTGTAGTCGGCCAGATGCGGCAGCGGCACCGCACAATCCTCGACGAAAGAGACCGGCTTGCCCTCCTGTTTCATCGACATCATGACGTTGAGGCCGGCGGCGCGGAAATCGGCGATGCCGCTCTGCTGCGCGGGGTCGATGACCTCAACCACGCCGCCCCATTTGCGTTGCGGCTGGTCCCAGCCAAAACCGAGATCGGCCATCAGCTCGCCGAGCCGCTTCAAGCGACGCAGATTTTCCGCCTGATCTTCCTCCGCGAATTCGACGATCAGCACCGCATCCGGGTCGCCGCGGATCGCGCTGGCGATGACTGGCTCGAACATCGCGATCTCGCGGCCGAGCGCCAGCATGGTACGATCGACCAGTTCGACCGCAATCGGGCGAAGTTTTACCAGATGTTGGGCGGCGTCCATCGCGTGATAGAAGCTGCCGAAATGGCAGACGCCGAGTACCTTGTTGCGGATCACCGGCCACAGCTTGAGCTCGATTTGGGTGGTGAAGGCGAGTGTGCCCTCCGATCCGACCAAAAGATGCGCCATGTTGTTCGGCGCATTGCGCGGCACCAGCGCGTCCAGATTGTAGCCGCCGACGCGGCGCTGCACCCGGGGAAATCTCGCGGCGATCTCGGCTGCTTCACGGGCGCCGAGCGCCAGCATGTCGGCAAACAGGTCAAGTCCGCCGGCGCTGCCGTTCAGATGTGCGAGATCGCGCACCTCGCCGAAATGCAGCATCCTGCCATCGGCCAGTGCCGCATCCATCGACAGCGTGTTGTCGCGCATGGTGCCGTAGCGCAGCGAGCGTCCGCCGCAGGAATTGTTGCCGGCCATGCCGCCGATGGTGGCGCGCGAGGCGGTGGAGACATCGACCGGAAACCACAGGCCGTGCGGCTTGAGCTGCCGGTTGAGCTCGTCGAGCACGATGCCCGGCTCGACCGCGCAGACGCAGTTGGCAACGTCGAGCGAGACGATGCGGTTGAGGTGTTTGGAGACATCGATGACGATGCCGTCATTGACGGTCTGGCCACATTGCGAGGTTCCGCCGCCGCGCGGCGTGACAATTCGGCGCTCGTCGCGGGCGATCGCCAGCGTCCGGAGCGCCTCATCCATGGTGCGGGGGACCACGACGCCCGCCGGCATGATCTGGTAGAACGATGCGTCGGTCGCATAGCGACCGCGACTGAACGGATCGAACAGCACGTCGCCGCTAATCTCGCGGCGGAGCCGCGCGGCGAGGGCGTTGTTTTCAGCCGAATTTCGGACTTTTTCGGCCCGCGTCGTCGCCATCGGTTCAATCTCGAGTGATGCCCCTGTCTTGCATCCTGCCCTTCGCCTTGGCAAGGCAAAGGCTCGCCTTCTTGTGCATTGACGGCACCCGCCGGGCGGGGGACAAGCCCTCCGAATAATGCTATTCGACCGCTTGCGAAATCGAGACCATCCCGGGAAGGACGCCCATGACCGTGCATACTGGAAGGCATTTTCTCCAGATTCCAGGACCCACCAATGTGCCCGACCGCGTGCTGCGGGCCATGGACATGCCGACCATGGATCATCGCGGCCCGGAGTTCGCCAGGCTCGGCCATGACGTGCTTGCGGCCATTCAGCGGGTGTTCCGGACCAAGCAGCCGGTCATCATCTATCCAGCGTCGGGCACCGGCGCCTGGGAGGCCGCGATCGTCAATACCCTCAAGCCCGGCGATAAGGTGCTGATGGCGGAGACCGGTCAGTTTGCGGTGTTGTGGCGCGGCATCGCCGACAGGTTCAAGCTCGATGTCGACTTCCTGCCGGGCGACTGGCGCCATGGCGCCGACCTCGAACAGATCGAGGCGCACCTTGCCGCCGACCGCGAGCACAAGATCAAGGCGGTGATGGTCGTCCACAATGAGACCTCGACCGGTTGCGTCACCCATCCGCTCGAGGTCCGCCAGATCCTGGACCGGGTCAAGCACCCGGCGCTGTTGATGGTCGACACCATTTCCGGGCTTGGCTCGCTCGAATACGAGCATGATGCCTGGGGCATCGACGTCTCCGTCGCCGGCTCGCAGAAGGGACTGATGTTGCCGCCGGGCCTTGGCTTCAACGCGGTGTCGGAGAAAGCGCTGGCGGTGGCGCAGGCCAATCCGTCGATGCGCTCTTACTGGGACTGGCAGGACGTGATTGCCATCAACAAGGTCGGCACCTGGCCGTATACCCCGGCGACCAATCTGCTGTTCGGGCTGAGGGAAGCCATCGCGATGCTCGAGGAAGAAGGCCTCGATCATGTGTTCGCCCGACACAAGCGCCACAGCGCGGCGACGCGTGCGGCGGTGAAAGCCTGGGGCCTGGAAACGCAATGCCAGGAGCAGGGCGCGCATTCGCCGGCGCTCACCGCCGTCGTGATGCCGGAGGGGCATGACGCCGACAATTTCCGCAAGATCGTGCTCGAGCATTTCGACATGTCGCTCGGTACAGGTCTCAACAAGATCAAGGGCAAGGCCTTCCGCATCGGTCATATCGGCCACTCCAACGATCTGATGCTGATGGGCACACTGTCCGGCATCGAGATGGGCCTCGATCTCGCCAAGGTGCCGCATCGCAGCGGCGGTGTGCAGGCGGCGATGGAAGTCCTGATCGGACGCGATGCGGTGCCGATGAGCAAATCAAAGGCTGCGGTCGGCTAGGCTGAGTTCGATGCAGGCCGACAACAGAAGGAGCGCGCCATGAACGCCCCGGTTCAAGCAACTGAAGACCTGATCTATACCGTCGAGGACGGTATCGCCCGGCTGACCTTCAACCGTCCGCAGGCCCGCAACGCGCTGACCTTTGCGATGTACGAGCAGATGGCGTCGATCTGCGAGACTGCCAATGCCGACCGCTCGATCAAGGCGATGATCCTGACCGGTGCCGGTGACAAGGCGTTCGCCTCGGGAACCGACATCTCGCAGTTCCGCGCCTTCAAGACCGCGCAGGATGCGCTCGACTACGAGGCGCGGATCGATCGCGTGCTGGGCGCACTGGAAACCTGCCGGGTGCCGACCATTGCCGCCATTGCCGGCGCCTGCACCGGGGGCGGGGCCGGGATCGCCGCCTGTTGCGACATCCGGATCGGAACCGCGACGACCCGGATCGGCTTTCCGATCGCCCGCACGCTCGGCAATTGCCTGTCGATGTCTAACATCAGCCGGCTCAATTCGCTGGTCGGGCCGGCGCGGACCAAGGATTTGATCTTCAAGGCACGTCTGGTCGAAGCGCCCGAGGCACTGGCGCTCGGCCTGCTCAACGAGGTGGTGCCCGACGTGGCGACGCTGCAGCAACGCGCCGACGAGACCGCGAAGCTGGTCGCGAGCCACGCTCCGATCACCCTCGAGGTCACCAAGGAGGCGGTGCGCCGGATCCGGCGGACGCTGTCGCGGGACGAGGGCGAGGATCTGATCCTGCGCGCCTATATGAGCGAGGATTTCCGCGAAGGCATGGACGCGTTCCTCAATAAGCGCACGCCGAACTGGAAGGGCAAGTAACCAGCCTGGAAGGCCCCCATCCGAAAGTCATAGCCCGCAATGTCGCGGCTTGCTTGAACTCGCGGCTGATAGCGAACACAATGGCTCGACAGGCCATGACCGGCATAGGCAAGGCCAAAAACGTAGTTGCAGGGAAGAAACGCGTGCGAAACATCATGAAGGCTGCGGCCGCACTCACGGCCATGCTGGCGAGTGCGCCGGCGATCGCGGGCTGGGAACCGACCAAGCCGGTTGAAATCGTGGTTGCGGCCGGCGCCGGCGGCGCTTCCGACCAGATGGCGCGTATGATGCAGGCGGCGATCCAGAAGAACAATCTGATGAAGCAGCCGATGGTGGTGTCGCTGAAGGGCGGCGCGTCGGGCGCCGAAGCGCTGATGTACATGAAATCCAGCGAAGGCGACCCCAACAAGGTGCTGATCGCCTATTCGCTGATCTACATGCTGCCGCTCTCGGCGAAAATTCCGTTCAACTGGCACGAGCTGACGCCGGTATCGGTGGTGGCGCTGGACCAGTTCGTGCTGTGGGATAGCGCGGCCGGGCCGAAGAACGTGAAGGACTTTATCGCGGCCGCAAAGGCCGCCAGTTCGCCGTTCAAGATGGGTGGCACCGGATCGAAGCGCGAGGATAATGTGCTCACCGTTTTCGTGGAGCAGAAGACTGGCGCGAAGTTCTCCTATCTGCCCTACAAGTCCGGCGGCGAGGCAGCGACGCAGCTGGTTGGCAATCACACCGATTCCAATGTCAACAATCCCAGCGAGAATCTCGAGGTCTGGCGCGCGGGTCAGGTTCACGCGCTCTGCGTGTTCGACAAGGAGCGGATATCCTACAAGGCCAAGGTGACGGCGACGCAGTCCTGGAACGATATCCCGACCTGCAAGGAAGAGGGCCTCGACGTCCAGTATCTGATGCTGCGCGCCATGTTCCTGCCCGGCAAGGTGACGCCTGAACAGCAGGCGTTCTATGTCGACCTGTTCCAGAAGGTAACGCAGACGCCCGAATACAAGGACTACATGGAAAAGCAGGCTTTGAAGCCGATCTTTCTCACCGGCAAGGACATGCTGCAGTTCCTCGAGGAGGATGATGCGCTCAACACATCGCTGATGACCAAGGCGGGATTTGTCGCGAAATAGGCCCGCCCGGCACCGCCTGCGCCAAGCAGCAATCGGGCAATTCCGATTTCAAGGCAGCCATGATATTGACGTGTCAGCGTTCGGCCGTTCCGCCGCTGAAACTGGAAGACGTCATGGCAAGTGCGGTGCTTGGCATCATCGGCGGATCCGGCATCTACGACCTGCCGGGGCTGGAAAACGTCCGCGACGAGGCGATTGCGAGCCCGTGGGGCGAGCCTTCGGCTCCGGTGCGTCACGGCACGATCGCCGGGCTGCCGATCGTGTTTCTGCCGCGGCATGACCGGGGACACCGGCTGTCGCCCTCCGACATCAACTACCGCGCCAATATCGATGCGCTGAAACGCGCCGGCGTCACCGATCTGATCTCGCTCTCGGCCTGCGGTTCGTTCAAGGAGGAGATGCCGCCTGGGACGTTCGTGATGGTCGACCAGTTTGTCGATCGCACCCACCGTCGCGAAAGCTCGTTTTTCGGCAAGGGATGTGTCGCCCATGTCTCGATGGCCCATCCGGTGTCGCCGCGGTTGCGGCTTCAGCTGGCAGCGGCGGCCGAAGCCGAAGGTATCGCGGTCGCGCGCAGCGGCACCTATGTCTGCATCGAAGGTCCGCAGTTTTCCAGCCTCGCCGAGAGCCTCACCTACAAGTCCCTGGGCTATTCGGTGATCGGCATGACCAATATGCCGGAAGCAAAACTCGCCCGCGAGGCCGAAATCTGCTACGCCAGCGTGGCGATGGTCACCGATTTCGATTGCTGGCATCCCGATCATGATGCGGTCACGGTGCAGGACATCATTCGTGTGCTGAACTCGAATGCCGACAAGGCAAAGGCGCTGGTCGCGCGTCTCGCCGCCGATCTCCCGCGCAAGCATGAGCCATGCCCGATCGGTTCGGACCGTGCGCTCGACACCGCTTTGATCACCGCCCCGGAAGCGCGAGATCCCGCATTGTTGAAGAAGCTCGACGCAGTGGCGGGTCGGGTGCTGCGATCATGAAGGTCAATGGTCGACATTTTCGCAGCATCTGGCTGGAGCCGGACGGCTGGTCGATCGGCGCAATCGATCAGCGACGGCTGCCGCACGAATTCGTGGTGGCACGGATCGAGAGCGTCGATGCAGCGGCTGAAGCGATCCGCACCATGCTGGTGCGTGGCGCCCCACTGATCGGCGCCACGGCTGCCTATGGCATCGCGCTGGCGATGCGAGCCGACCCGTCCGACTCAACGCTCGATCAAGCTTGCACGATGCTGATCGCAACACGGCCGACGGCGGTCAATCTGAAATGGGCGCTCGACGAAATGCAACGGGCCGTTCGGCCACTGCCGCCTGCCGCCCGCGCCGCGGCCGCCTATGCCCGGGCCGATGAAATCGCCGAACAGGATGTCGCCATCAACAGGGAAATCGGCAGGCACGGCCTCGCGCTGATCGAGGCGATCGGCGCGACCAGGAGGCGAGGTGAGCCCGTCAACATATTGACGCACTGCAACGCCGGCTGGCTGGCGACGGTCGATTTCGGAACCGCAACCGCGCCAATTTACCTGGCGCATGATAGCGGCCTCGCCGTTCATGTCTGGGTCGACGAGACCCGTCCCCGCAACCAAGGCGCCTCGCTCACCGCCTGGGAACTCGGCCATCATGGTGTCCCGCATACGGTGATCCCGGACAATACCGGTGGCCATCTCATGCAGCACGGCAGGGTCGATCTGGCGATCGTCGGCACCGACCGCGTCGCCGCCAATGGCGATGTCTGCAACAAGATCGGCACCTATCTGAAAGCGCTCGCGGCGCATGACAATCGCGTGCCGTTCTATGTGGCGCTGCCGTCGCCGACCATCGATTTTGCCATTGACGACGGCCTGCGCCAGATTCCGATCGAGCAGCGCTCAGCGGATGAGGTCGCGACCATGACCGGGCGCACCGCCGACGGACGGATCGAGACCGTGCGCGTCGTTCCCGAGGGCTCGCCGATTGCCAACTACGGCTTCGACGTGACCCCGGCGAGGCTGGTGACCGGCCTGATTACCGAGCGCGGTGTGCTGAAGCCGGAGCGCGCCGCGCTCGCAGGCGCCTTTCCAGAGCGGATTGCGGCGCACCAAAGCCGTCCGGCCAAGATCGGTTGACGCGAGCGACAGCGGCGCTGTATCCAGCTTATTCAGAGCCCGATTATCGTCCGATAACTATCCGGATTCCACGGCAACGGCCGCCGTCGCGGTCAACCAGAAAAGCCTTATCGATGTCCAGTTCCGAGCTTGAAATTGTCGTCGACGATCCGACTGCGCCGGAGCCCGATTCGCCGGCGGTGACCGACACCCGCGTGGTGGAGATCGTGGCATCGCTGCTGCTGTTGGGCCTCGCGGTGCTGCTTGGCTATGACAATTGGCGCACGGGTATTGGCTGGGATTCGACCGGCCCACAGGCCGGTTATTTTCCGTTTTATCTCTCGGTCATTCTGGGCGGCGCCAGCCTCTACGGTCTTGTCGCTGCGGCGATAACGCGCAAGCAGGAAGCGGAGACCTTTGTCACCCGCGCGCAACTTCGCCGGGTGATGGCGGTGTTCGTGCCGACCCTGTTGTTCTGTCTGGCGACGCAGTTTCTCGGACTTTATGCCGCGAGCTTCCTGTTGATCGCCGGATTCATGCGCCTGGTCGGACGGATCGCGTTGTGGAAATCACTGCTGACCGCCTTCATTTTCACGGCCGCGATGTTCGTGACCTTCGATATCGCGTTTGACGTCATCATGCCAAAGGGCCCGCTCGAAGCGGCATTCGGTTACTAGCGCGAGAAACCAGGGTAGATCTTCGATGGAAGCGTTTGGTCTGTTGTTCCACGGCTTCGCCGTCCTGATGACGTGGAAGACCCTGGTCCTGATGATGGTCGGGCTGGTGCTCGGCATTTTCGTCGGCGTACTGCCGGGCCTCGGCGGTCCGAACGGGGTGGCGATCCTGCTGCCGCTGACCTTCACCATGGATCCAACCTCGGCCATCGTGATGTTGTCGAGCATCTATTGGGGCGCACTGTTCGGCGGCGCCATCACCTCGATCCTGTTCAACATTCCCGGCGAGGCCTGGTCGGTCGCGACCACCTTCGACGGCTATCCGATGGCGCAACAGGGCAGGGCGGCGGAAGCGCTGACCGCGGCGTTCACCTCGTCCTTCATCGGCTCGCTGGTCGCGGTGCTGCTGATCACGTTCCTGGCGCCGCTGATCTCCTCCTTCGCGCTGAAGTTCGGGCCGCCGGAGTTTTTTGCGGTCTATCTCCTGACGTTCTGCTCGTTCGTCGGCCTCGGCCGCGAGGCCAAGCACAAGACCGTGATTTCGATGTCGTTCGGCCTGCTGCTCGCCGGCGTCGGCATGGATACCGTTTCGGGCCAATTGCGCATGACCTTCGGCTCCGAGCAACTGCTGCGCGGCATCAATTTCCTGGTCGCGGTGATCGGCCTGTTCGGCATCAGCGAAATCCTGCTGACCATGGAGGAACGCCTCGCCTTGCGCGGCCATGCCGCCAAGATCAGCCTGCGGGTCGTACTCGGCGTCTGGAAGGACCTGCCGAAATATTGGGTGACGCTGGCGCGCTCCTCGTTCATCGGCTGCTGGCTCGGCATCACCCCGGGCGGCGCGATTGCCGCTTCCTTCATGGGCTACAATCTTGCCAAGCGGTTTTCGCGGGATCCCGAGAGTTTCGGCAAGGGTCGCATCGAGGGCGTGTTCGCGCCGGAAACCGCCGCGCATGCGTCTGGAACGGCGGCGTTGTTGCCGATGCTGGCGCTAGGCATTCCCGGCTCCGGCACCGCCGCGATCCTGCTCGGCGGCCTGATGGTGTGGGGACTCAATCCCGGTCCGCTGTTGTTCGTCGAGCACAAGGATTTCGTCTGGGGCCTGATCGCCTCGATGTATCTCGGCAATATCGTCGGCCTCGTGCTGGTGCTGACGACGGTGCCGGTTTTCGCATCGATCCTGCGGGTGCCGTTCGCCGCCGTGGCGCCGATGATCGTGGTGTCGTGCGCGATCGGCGCTTACGCGATCCAGAACGCGATGTTCGACATCTGGCTGATGCTGGGGTTCGGCGTTGTCGGCTATGTGTTCAAGAAGATCGGCATTCCGCTGGCGCCGTTCACGCTGGCGCTGGTGCTGGGCAGCCGCGCCGAGGACGCCTTCCGGCTGTCGATGATCGGCGCCGGCGGCGACATGGCAGTCTTCTGGTCGAACGGCCTGGTCGGCTCGATCACGACGCTCGCCATTGCGCTGCTGTTCTGGCCCGTCCTCGACGGCCTGTTCGGCCGAGTCGGGCGGCTGTGGCGGCCGGCCAAGGCGCCGAGCTAATCTAGCTAGCACTCCAATTGGCCCCGATCGCCGATCTAAATCACTCAAACCGATCAATGCCTTATATTAGACATTTGATCCGTGGTGTGATGGGCTCGTCACACCACCTTGGCTCGCCGCAGTTCCGCAATTTCATCGGCGCCGAAGCCGAACTCGGCCAGCACCTCCTCGGTCTGCTCGCCGAATTCGGGCGGCCGGGCCACCATTTTGCTCGGGGTGCGCGACAGCGTGACCGGCTGGCCGACCAGCCGGATATGGCG
>JBDTKD010000111.1:0-3408 GCA_039935515.1 Bradyrhizobium sp. | reverse complement strand
CTAACACCGTTGGAACGACGAATTTCAAAGTTATCGACTTTTGGGTCATCGCGTGCCCCGGGGGGCCGCTCCGATCGCCCGACGGCTACCTGCCTTTGCTTATTTGAAAGTAGCAGTAGCCCTTAGTGGCGATGTCCCTTGAAACGTCGGAATGTAGCGGAGACGCGCCGCTCGGCATTCTCGTCCAGTCCTTGGCCTTAAACGTCGCGGGAAGGTCGGCTCCGGGCGCAACGGCGATGCGCAGTGTCGGGTCAGCCTTTTGGCTGTAAACGTCGCACCTGATTTTGACGCTTGTGTTCATGGGGCGACGATAATGGCGACGCCGCCGATCGCAATCGACTTCGACTTTTAACGTTACTCGGCGCACAGATGAGCGCGCGCTGCAATTGACTTGCCAACACAGTGACCACACGGCGCTTATGCGAAGATATACGTTTTGGATTAAGTGATTGATTTTGCTGGTGAGCGCGGTGGGACTCGAACCCACGACCCCATGATTAAAAGTCACGTGCTCTACCGCCTGAGCTACGCGCTCACTTGTCGCGCTGTGTAGGGGGGAGGGCGTTATGGGTCAATAGCGCAAGGGCTCGTCCATTTGGCAGCCGGGCTGGATGAATTTCGGTGCGACTGCAGGCGGTTAGCGGCCCCTCCTGGTGCGTTGCCGTTAGAAAAATCGGGCCACCATCAACCAGCTTTCCGGGGAATGTCGGAGGCCACCGGCGGGGAGGCGCTGACCACGGTCGGGATCGCCACCGGGCGCAGGCCGATCAGTTCCGCCGTCCGCACCGCGCTGTTGCGCCAGAACGAAAACGCGTTGACCCGCGACGTCTCCAGGATGGCGATCGCGACCGCGGACAGGAATGGCAGGCTCTCCAGCACCAGCACCGCGGCGAACACGTAGATTTCGCGCACCTGCTTGGAATTGTTCATCACGACCAGCACCACCGCGCCGACCAGAAGCAGCACGCCGATGACGGCTTCCCAGAACGCCTGAAATTCGATCGACATCCGCGACAATCCGCCCTTGGAGGTGCGGGCAAACGGCAAATGCTCGGTGATGAGGCCGTTGGCGACCGCGCGCGACACCGTCCATTGCACCGACATCGCGGCAATCATGGCGCCCAGCATCTGCCCGGTCTTGACCGGGACACGAAGACGGTACGCCACCACGAAATGCACCAGTGACACCACAAAGGCCGCGATGATCGGCAAGGTCAGGATCTTGTCGGGAATGGCGATGTCGGCAAAGGCGACGATCGGCACCCAGATCAGGTTGAGGATCGCCACCACCACGCCGAGGGTTTCGGCGCCGAGCCAGTTCAGCCAGCCCAGCGCGAATTCGCGGCGCTGGTCCGGCGACAGCCGGCTGGCGCCCGGCAAGAAACGCCGCCAGTGCTTCTTGACGATCTGGAACCCGCCATAGGCCCAGCGGTGGCGCTGCTTCTTGAAGGCCTCGAAGGTGTCCGGCAGCAGGCCGTGGCCGTAGCGATTGTTGGTGTAGTGGGTGAGCCAGCCGTGCTCGATGATCGCAAGGCCGAGATCGGTGTCTTCGCAAATGGTGTCGCCGGCCCAGCCGCCCGCCATGTCCATCGCCGCGCGCCGGATCAGGCACATGGTGCCGTGAACGATGATGGCATTGGCCTCGTTGCGCTGGACCATGCCGATATCGAAGAAGCCGGCATATTCGCCGTTCATGATGTAGTGCATCAGCGAACGGTCGCCGTCGCGATGGTCCTGCGGCGCCTGCACGAGCCCGACGTGCGGATCGGCGAACACCGGCACCAGATCCTTCAGCCAATCCGGCTCGACGACATAGTCGGCATCGATGATGCCGATGATCTCGGCGTCGGCCGCAGTGCGCGCCATGGCGATGCGCAAGGCGCCGGCCTTGAAGCCCTCGACCTTCTCGGCGTTGATGAACTTGAAGCGTTCGCCGAGCGCGCGGCAATGATCCTGGATCGGCTGCCAGAATTCCGGATCGGGCGTGTTGTTGATGATCACGACGCATTCGAAATTCGGATAATCCAGCCGCGCGACCGCATCGAGCGTCTGCTTCAGCATCTCGGGCGGCTCGAAATAGGCCGGCACATGGATCGAGACCTTGGGGAACGGACCGTCGCCGGCCGCAGCCGCCGCACCCGGCGCGGTCGGTTGTGGCTTGACCAGCAATCGCCGCGGATGGCGGCCAAAGGCGATCGCGGCGATTTCCTCGATCCGCGCCATCGCGATCAGGACCAGCGGCACCAGCAGGATCAATCCGAGCGTCAGGGCAAAGGCCGAGCCGAACACGAAGTAGTGGTCGGTCCAGTAGGCGAACACGGTCGCGACCCAGGCTCCGACCCCGTTCGCCGCCGCCGACAGCAACAGCGACTGCATCACCGAGGGACGCTCGAGGCGAACGATCGGCAGCGACACCAGGATGCCGACGAGCAGCGCGATGGTCGCGAGTTTCCAGTAGTTCTGGTTCACCACCGGGCCGGTCCACGAAAATTTCGGCTCGCGGTCGGCGTTCAGAATGCCCCAATAGGGCCCGACGCCCCCCTCGAAGAATTTCCAGGGCTGGTCGATCGCTTCGACGATGTTGTATTCCATGCCGATCGCTTCGGCGCGGACCACGAAGTTGCGTAACACCACCGCCTGCTCGAGCGGCCCGGGATCGGCATTGCGCAGATTATAGCCCGCGCTCGGCCAGCCGAACTCCGCGATCATGATCCGCTTGCCGGGAAATTTGTCGCGCAGCATCTGGTAGATATAGACGGCCTGGTCGACGGCCTGATTGGCGGAGAAGTTTTCCCAATAGGGCAGCACGTGCGCGGCGATGAAGTCGACCGAGGAAGCGAGCTGCGGATTGTCGCGCCAGATGTTCCAGATTTCGCCCGTCGTAACCGGCACGTTGACGGATTTCTTGACCTTCTTGATCAGTTCGATCAGGTCGTCGACCTTTTGTTCGCCGCGATAGACGGTCTCGTTGCCGACGACGATGCCGATGACGTTGCTGTTGTGCCTGGCAAGATTGATGGCGGATTCGATTTCGCGCGCGTTGCGATCGGCATTCTTGTCGATCCACGCGCCGACCATGACCTTGATGCCGAATTCGGCCGCGATCGGCGGCACCAGTTCGACGCCGCCGGTAGACGAATAGAGCCGGATTGCCCGCGTCAGCGGCGCCAGCTTCTTCATGTCGGCGCGGATTTTGTCGGCGTTGGGGATGTTGTCGACGTCAGGATGCGCCGTTCCCTCGAACGGGGCATAAGAGACGCTCGGCAGGATGCCGGTGAAGTCGGGGGCCTGCTGCTTGTCCCGGAAAGCGCCCCACAGCGCGGCGTGAACGGCGGTCACAAACAGCAGAACGGCGACGACGGCGCGCATCGCGACTAAACCATGTGGGGCCAATATGGCAGGGCAACA
>JBDTKD010000110.1:0-5072 GCA_039935515.1 Bradyrhizobium sp. | reverse complement strand
ATGGGCTATCTGGTCTACGCCTCGCTGTTCGGCGGTGCCTTGACGCTGCTGCTGCTTCAGTTCCGGCAATGGCCGTTGCCCTATCCGCTGGCCGGTCAGGCCTGGTTGCTCAAACTGCACGCCAAGGAAAGCGGCATCCCCTACGGCATCGCCCTCGCGGTCGGCGCGTTGACGATCTATCCCGAGACCGAGTGGGTGAAGGCGATCGACCTCGCTCGCCTTGCCATTGGCTGACAGCGGCCGAATAAACCTGGCGTTGAGGCGATTTAGATACGCCTCATTAACCATGCTTTGACGAATAACTGGTCAACTCCCGTTACGGCGGCGGAAGCGTCGCGGCGCAATGTGGAAAGTGAAGCGTATGAATACTGCACGCATTGTCGTCCTGACCATCGCCGTCGGCGCCGGTGGCATTGCCGCCTATCTCGCCGCCGGGTCAGACAAGACTTCGTCGAGCGTGCCGGTCGCGCAAATGCCGACGGTCGACGTCCTGGTGGCGAAGTCCGACATCGGCCTCGGCCAGTCGGTCAAGCCCGAAGACCTGCAGTGGCAGACCTGGCCAGCGGCCACCGCGAGCAGCAATTTCATTCGCCGCAGCGAACACCCGGACGCGACCAACCAGATCGTGGGCTCGATCGCGCGTTCGCCGTTTATCGCGGGCGAGCCGATCCGCGAGCCCAAGCTGGTCAAGGCCAACGGGTCGGGTTTCATGGCCGCGATCCTGCCGACCGGCATGCGGGCCGTTTCCACCGAAATCTCGCCCGAAACCGGTGCCGGCGGCTTTATCCTGCCCAACGACCGGGTCGACGTCATTCTTTCCAAGCGCGACAAGAATCCGGACCGCGCCGGATCGCCCGATACCGTCAACTCCGAGATCATTCTCTCCAACGTCCGCGTTCTCGCGATCGATCAGGCTCCGAAGGAAAAAGAGGGCCAGAACGCCGTGGTCGGCAAGACGGTTACGCTCGAGTTGAAGCCCGAGCAGGCGGAAACCCTCGCCCGTGCGCACCAGACCGGCACGCTGTCGCTGGCGCTGCGCAGCATCGCCGACGTCAACATGGTCGACAACCTGACCGACGATCAGGGCTCAAGGCGCAGCGGCAACATCAACGTGATTCGTTACGGCATTTCCAGCCCGACGACGATACAGAAGTGACCAAAAGGACGTCTGAAAATGAAGTGCAGGGGAAATAAGCCGGCGATGCGGGCCTTCGTGACCCGCGCCCTGTCGTTCTCGGCCGTCGCTGCATTGACGCTCAATCCGGCCTTGAGCCCGGTGGTGGCGGCGGACTATCGCGCGGCGGCGCCGGCCGTGCCGGTTGCCGCCGACGGGCAGATGAATGCACGCTTCCTTGCGCTCGGCGTCGGAAAATCCATCGTGATCGATTTGCCGCGTGACATCAAGGATGTGCTGGTCGCCGATCCGAAGATCGCAAACGCCGTGGTGCGTTCCGCGCAACGCGCCTACATCATCGGCGCCGCAGTTGGTCAGACCAACATCGTTTTTTTCGACGCCGCCGGCCAGCAGATCGCTGCCTATGATATTGCCGTCAAGCGCGATCTCAACGGGGTGCGCGCCGCATTGAAGCAGACGATGCCGAATGCCGACATCCAGATCGAAGGCGTCGGCGATGGCGTGATGCTGAGCGGCTCGGTGGCCACGCCGATCGAGGCCCAGCAGGCCGGTGAACTCGCCGCGCGGTTGGTGGGCGGGCCCGACAAGGTCGTCAATTCGATTGCGGTCCGTGGCCGCGACCAGGTGATGCTGAAAGTCACGGTAGCCGAGGTCGCGCGCTCGATCATCAAGCAGTTGGGTATCGACCTCAGCGCCAGTCTGAACTACGGCAACTCGGTCGTCACCTTCAACAACGCAAACCCGTTCACGGCCAACGGCCAGCCGCTCGTCGGCGGCAACGCCCTGACGACGGCGTTCGGCTCCACCCCGTCCGTCAAGGCCACCTTGCGGGCGATGGAAAGCGCCGGCGTGGTGCGCACGCTGGCCGAACCCAATCTGACGGCCATCTCGGGCGAAGCCGCGACCTTCGTTGCCGGCGGCGAATTTCCGATTCCGACCGGCGTAACCTGCCAGACCACGGCGGCGGGCGCGGTCGGACAGTGCGCGCCGTCGATCGCCTTCAAGAAGTTCGGCATCTCGCTCAACTTCACCCCGGTCGTGCTCAGCGAGGGTCGGATCAGCCTGCATGTGATGACCGAAGTTTCCGAAGTCTCCAACGACAATTCGATCAACATCAGCGGCATCTCGGTTCCCTCGATCAAGACCCGCCGAGCCGAGACGACGGTGGAGATACCTTCCGGCGGCTCGATGGCGATGGCCGGCCTGATCCAGCAACAGACCAAGCAGGCGATCAACGGACTGCCCGGCCTGTCGACCCTGCCGGTCCTGGGCACGCTGTTCCGAAGCCGGGATTTCGCCAACAACCAGACCGAGCTGGTGGTGCTGGTGACGCCGTATGTCGTTCGTGCCGTGGCGCAGAAGGACCTTTCGCGTCCGGACGACGGGTTTGCCGCCGCAGCGGATCCGCAGGCCGACCTGTTGGGCAGCATCAACCGCATCTACGGCGTTCCCGGCCGGGTCGAGCCGACCCAGAACTATCGCGGCACCTATGGCTTCATCACGGACTAAAGACGGGACAAGGACGAGAGAGATGACAATCAGGATACCCGTCGATCGCAATCGTGCCTTCCGCATGGCCGGGACACTTGTCGTCTTGGCCGTCGCGCTTGGGGCGTGCACCCATACCAGCGAGGACGTGACATCGAGCATCCCCGGCGATTACCGGCTGCGTCATCCGATTGCGATTCAGGAAGCGAACCGCTCGGTGGTGATCTTCGTCGGTCACGCCCGCGGCGGGCTTTCCGCTTCGCAGCGCGCCGATGTGATGGGCATGGCGCAGACCTGGCTTCGTGAAGGGACCGGCGCGATCGTCGCGGACCTGCCGGTGAACACGCCGAACGCGGCAGCGGCGGCGGACGCCATGCGGGAAGTTCATTCCCTGGTCACGGCGGCCGGCGTGCCGCCGCGCGGCTTCGTCGTCCACCGCTATCACCCGGAAGATCCGCGTCAGATGGCGACGATCCGGCTGAACTATCCGAGAATCTCGGCGATTGCCGGTCCCTGCGGGCTGTGGCCCGAGGACCTCGGGCCCTCGATCAAGGACAAGAGCTATTTCGAAAACAAGGATTACTACAATTTCGGCTGCGCCTATCAGCGCAACATAGCCGCGATGGTCGACAATCCGTCCGATCTCGTGCAACCGCGCACCGAGACGCCCGCCTATGCCACCCGGCGCACCGAAGCCTTCGAGAAGTACCGCAAGGGCAATACAACCACGACGCTCTATCCGGAAGCCGACAAGGCCAAACTCAGCGATACCAGCAAATGATCAGCTACGCCCGCCAAAACCCCGAAGAACAGCCGGACGTCACAGCTCCGCCCGCGGATGATCATATCGCCCCGGCCCCGCGGGTGTCCGTGCAAGCCTTTTGCGAGACGGTAGAAACTGCCGCCGCGGTGCAATCGGCCGGCGAGGACCGCCGCCTCGGCAAGGCCCATCTCAAGATCCAGATGGGCGGCATGGCTGCCGCCATCGAGGCCTATCGCAGCGCGCCTACGCCCAATGTGATCGTGCTGGAAACCGAAGGCCGCAGCGACATTCTGACCGGCCTCGATCACCTCGCCACGGTGTGCGATTCCGGGACCCGGGTGGTGGTGATCGGCCGGGTCAACGATGTCACGCTCTATCGCGAACTGGTGCGCCGCGGCGTCAGCGACTACGTGATCGCGCCGATCAACGCGCTGGACGTGGTTCGCTCGATTTGCAGCCTGTTTTCGGCGCCGGAGGCCAAGGCCGTCGGCCGCATCATCGCCGTCGTCGGAGCCAAGGGCGGGGTCGGCGCATCCACCGTCGCCCACAACGTCGCCTGGGCGATCGCGCGCGATCTGGCGCTTGACTCCGTCGTCGCCGATCTCGACCTTGCATTTGGAACCGCCGGCCTCGATTACAATCAGGACCCGCCGCAGGGCATCGCCGACGCGGTGTTCTCGCCCGATCGGGTCGATACGGCGTTTGTCGACCGCCTGCTGTCGAAATGCACCGATCACCTCAGCCTGCTGGCGGCGCCGGCGACGCTGGAGCGCGTCTACGACTTCGGCGCGGAGGCTTTCGATTCCATTTTCGACACGCTGCGCGCCACGATGCCGTGCATCGTGCTCGACGTTCCGCACATTTGGTCGGGATGGACGAGACGCGCGCTGGTGGGCGCGGACGATATCCTGATCGTCGCCGCACCCGACCTCGCCAACCTGCGCAACACCAAGAATATGGTCGATCTGCTCAAGGGATCGCGGCCCAACGACAGGGCGCCGATGTATTGCCTCAATCAGGTTGGCGTGCCGAAGCGGCCCGAGATCAACGTCAGCGAATTCGCCAAGGCGATCGAAAGCCCGCCGCTCGTGGCAATTCCATTCGACCCGCAAATGTTCGGCTCGGCGGCCAATAATGGCCAGATGATCGCGGAAATCTCCGCCGGACATCGCACCACCGAGATGTTTCTGCAGATCGCGCAACGGCTGACAGGCCGCGGCGAGACCAAAAAGCCGCGGGGCTCGTTCCTATCGCCCCTGATCGAGAAGCTCCGGGCAAGATAGCCGCCCGCATGGAGTACCGTCGTGTTTGGTAAGCGTAGCGGAACAGAAATCGATACTCGGGCGGCGCCGGCCGGAGCCCCGATGGAATCGGCGCCGGGCCCGGCCGCCGTCGTTTCACGCGAGGCGGCACCGCCGGTCGTTGCCTCGCCGCCGCTCTCGCCGGCCAAACCGGCGGCAGCCGTGCCCGTCGTCGACGCGCGGCGGTCCGATACCTATTACCAGGTCAAGGCGACAATCTTCGGTGCGCTGATCGAGGCGATCGACCTCGCCCAGCTTGCCAAGCTCGACGGCGAGTCCGCGCGCGAGGAAATCCGCGACATCGTCAACGAGATCATCGCGATCAAGAATATCGTGATGTCGATCGCCGAGCAGGAAGAGCTGCTCGACGACATCTGCAACGACG
>JBDTKD010000109.1:0-6540 GCA_039935515.1 Bradyrhizobium sp. | reverse complement strand
CGAATCGGCTCGGCAGAGTGGATCCCGTCGCGAACATGACGATCCAGACTGCAAGCGCCACCGCCGACCAGAGACCCGTCGCGAGAAAGAATGGCCGGAAGCCCTGGGAGAGAAAGGCGGGCATCGGGGGATCGCTCGAATGAACGCTCGTCACGTTTGTTGTCATGGTCATTCACTTTCGGAAGGAATGCACCGTTCGCAAGAGGCGAATCAGAATATCGACCATCCCTGACTGCCCGCGACCGCACCGAAGATGGTGATCAGGCTGAGCGCGAGCAGAACCAAATGCCCCCGATGGAGCGACTTGAAGGCGTCCTGTGGTGCCGACGTCGCCCATTTCCGAAAGCGGCGCGCCACGATGAACGGCTCTGCCACGAACAGGACAACGGCGTACAGCAGCCACAGGCAGAACATCGCGTGCATCCACCAGAACTGCGTCAACCTGAACCGGTCCCACAGATCAAGCCGCGCCGTCATGTAGAAGCCGGTCAAGCCGACGATGACAACGGCTATCCGCGCCTGCCATGCGAAACGATGCTCGATCGCATCGAAGGCCCGAAGCCGGTCGTCGCCAAGGTCACCCCGGCGAATTGCCGGAAGGGCAATGGTGGCCACCATCGACACACCGCCAATCCGGAGGACCACGGCGAGGACATGCAACGCTCGCGCGATTACAACATCATCCATGACAATTCCCAATCGCGAATAGTCCGGTTTGCATCAAAGCCACCTCAGCGCTGTCGCGGTGGAAACGGCACGATCGGTTCGGGCCCGTCGATCTGCGGGTCGAGCCGAAAGCGAGCCCGCAGCGGTGCAATGTCCGCGACCTCAACCATGTCGCCGACGATGCGTAGGCCGTACTGCTCCATTGTCGCGAGGATCCGCGAGAACGTCTCACGGGTCATAGCGAGCTGCCATGCGATGAGGCGCTTTTCCATCGGTAGCCGTACCGGCGCCTTGGGGTGCGCCTCCAGCACAAGCCCCAGCAGGTAGCAGCCGACGCGTTCCGCCGCCGAACGAAGCTTCAGGTTCTTCGCCAGCTTGATCTGACGGCGGAACTGTGCCGCCTGACAGCCAAGGACCGCGAGGCACAGCGCATGATCGGTTGCGATGGCTTCGCGGAACGCTTCAGCTTGAATAAGGACCAGGTGCGCTTCCTCCAGAACACGTGCGCGCGCCAAAAAGGGTAGTCGATTGAGGACCGCCGCCGGAAGCAGCAGATCGATCGGCCGCACCAGCTCGATCAGGGTTTCAGCGGTGCCGCTGACGCCGAGAAGCGCCACGCTGCCTGATACCAGGAGTTGCGCGAAGGAGGGTATCTCCGCCTGCTCAAAGAGCGTGCTTCCCGACGGGACCCGATGCCGCCAAGCTCGCCAGTCGGTCGAGGGTCGCGGTGGGTACGTCACCAAGCCAAGGAGTCTCGCCCAGGGCCGTACGGGCCGAAGGCGTCGAGACGTTCGCGAGGGAAACTGGAGCCGCTTCACCAGCCGGGGCTTCAGTGAGCGCGTGCGTTGGCATCAGGTTTGGCTATCCCGTTCAGGCCGAAGGGAACACGCGGTGCGAACCGGTGCTTGATCTATATCACGAGTAGGCGCATCTCTATGCGTGTCGAGCATTGATACAGATCAATGCGGAGGGCGGCCAGGACCGTCATCGTGGTGGCCGAACCAAAAAGACCGGTGCCCGTCAAAATGCGAAGTTCGTTGCCGCCGTCGCCTTGCCGCAAGGAGACCGGACCATGCCCGCGATAGGTCCGGCGGGCGCTCAGTCCGAGACGGCTGCCGCGATCACGCGCTGCGGTGTGCTGGGCAACCCGCGCCAGGGCCTCATCATGGGCACCTGGGGCTTCTTCATCGGATTTGCCGCGGTCGCGCTCTACGGGCCGGCCGCCCATGCGTTCCAGCAATCGATGCAGCTTTCGCCCCTGCTGGTCGGATTGTTGGTGGCGGCGCCGCAACTTACGGGCTCGCTGCTGCGCATCCCCTTCGGTGCCTGGGTGGACAAGGTTGGTGGCCGCTTGCCGATGCTGGTCCTGTTTGGCATGTCCATCGTCGGCATGTGGGGGCTGGTATTCATCCTGGTCACCGTGCCGCACGTCACGGCGGCACTCTACCCGGTCATCCTGCTGTTCGGCTTCATGAGCGGCTGTGGCGTCGCCACGTTCTCGGTCGGCATTCCACAGGTTTCCTACTGGTTTCCGCGCAACCGGCAGGGCACAGCCCTTGGCATCTATGGCGGCGTCGGCAACCTGGCGCCCGGCCTGTTCACCCTGATCCTGCCGTTCGCCATCGCCGCGTTCGGTCTCGCCGGGTCCTATCTGGCCTGGCTCGCCTTCCTGCTGATCGGCACCGGCATCTATGGCTGGCTGGCGCGCGATGCCTACTACTTCCAGCTTCGCGCCCGTGGCACCGGCGCCGACGAAGCGCGCAACGTCGCACAGAACTGCGGCCAGGAATTATTCCCCGGCAATTCGGTATGGGGTGCCTTGCTCACAGCGGCCGACGAGACGCGCACCTGGGGTTTGACGTTCCTGTATTTCGTTTCCTTCGGCGGCTTCCTCGCACTCACCGCATGGTTCCCGACCTACTGGATCAACTTGCACCACCTCAGCCTGACTGACGCGGGGATCCTCGGCGGCGTTGGCTTCTCGCTGCTGGCGGCTGTGGCGCGCGTCGGCGGCGGCTCGCTCGCCGAGCGGTTCGGCGGTGAATACATGGCTGGGATCTCCTTCACCATTGTGCTGATCGGAGCAGCGCTGCTGACCGCGGTGACCGCATTCGGGATCAACGTCGCAGGCGAGTTGCTGATCGGCCTCGGTATGGGCTTGGGCAACGCCGCGGTGTTCAAGATGGTACCGAAATACGTTCCGCACGCGGTTGGCGGCGCCTCGGGCCTGGTGGGCGGGTTCGGCGCCCTTGGTGGCTTTGTGATCCCGCCGACGCTCGGCTTGTTTGCTGGCGCGCTGGGCGATTCCGGCTACTCCGGCGGGTTCTTTGTCTATGTCGTGCTGGCCGTGGCGGCAATCATGGTTTCAATCGGTTTTGTCCGTACGCGAAATCACGTTGTGTCGGCATGACACGGGCGATCCGGGTCCCAACCAGCAAGATCAGCAGGGCAGCAAGATGAGCCATTTTCTCGATCGCCTTACCTTCTTTCGCAAGAATGTCGGCACATTCTCCAACGGTCACGGCATTACGACGAACGAGCCGCGCGACTGGGAGGACCGGTTATCGCAAACGCTGGCAGCACGACAAGATCGTCCGATCCACCCATGGCGTGAACAGACATGGTTGGGCTCGGTGATGCTCACGCCGCACAACAGATAGGGATAGATCTTGTGGCCGAGCGCGGCCTTGCTGGTGCCGGGGCGCGGAACCAGCGCCTCGATCCCCATCACGCGCATCAGCCGTTGCACACGCTTGCGGTTGATGCCGTGGCCTGCCTGGTTGAGTTCGAACGTCATCCGCCGCGAACCGTAGAACGGCCACTTGAGATGCAGTTCGTCGAGCCGCCGCATCAAGGCCAGATCATCAGCGCCGGTGACGGGCACCGGCCGATAGACGCCCGAACGCGCCAGATTCAGCAGCACGCATTGCCGGCGGACCGACAAATTCTCAGAAGGCTGTTCGACCATCGCCCTGCGCTCGGGGACACTCATCGCCCGGGCCTCCTGGCCAGGAAATCCCTTCAACCGTCAACTGGCCAATCTTGGTGTAAAGCTTCGCCGTCTCGCGCTCATGCTCCTCGCCATCCCCCGGAGCGCTTGCCCCGCGGGCGAAAAGGCTCGCAATATTGTCGAGAGCCTGCTTCTTCCTGCCGTAAATCTGGTTCGGGTGAACGCCGTGGCGCTTCGCCAGTTCCGGCACCGTCGCTTCCTCGCGCAGCGCCTCTAGAGCGGTTCTGGCCTTCAACGTCGCATCAAACTTCTTGCGTGATTTGGTCATTGCCGTACTCCATCGGTTGCGACAGAGCAGGACGCTTCACACCTTAACGATCGGTCCTATATCCGGGGTCCACTTCAGACCTCCAATAATCACCGACCGTCCCTTATGGGTACACCCAAATCGACCGGTTCGGTGAGGCAGTAATTCCGTCTCGCTTGGGTTGGTACGTTGATTTTTGAGACGAAATAGTGTAGGATCTACACTCATCCGAAACAACGTGGAGGCATCTTGACCATCATCTGCTATGCCCGTGTTTCAACTGCCGACCAAAATATTGAGATTCAGATCGCAGCCCTGAAAGCAGCCGGTTGCGATGTCATTCGATTTGAGAAGAGAAGCGACACATCAACGAAGGGCCGCACCGAATTGCAAACTGTCCTAGACTTTCTCCGTGAAGGCGATGCGCTGGTGGTGACCCGCATCGACCGACTTGCCCGTAGCATCGCCGATCTTTCGGACATCGTTCGTGCCGTCAAAGCCAAGGGCGCGACCTTGAAGGCTACAGAGCAACCGTTCGACACCGGCAACATCTATGGCGAACTCACTGTCAACCTGCTTGGCGCTTTGCCGAATTTGAGACCAACTTACGTAAAGAACGGCAGGCCGAGGGCATCGCACAGGCGAAAGCTGCTGGCGTCTATAAGGGCCGACCATCTTCAATCGATTCCGACAAGGTTCGGGATTTGAAGCAGAAGGGCCTAGGTGCCTCAGAGAGTGCTAAGGCGCTGAAAATAAGTAGGGCGTCAGTTTACCGCGCCCTTACGTCCGCGCCTTCAACAGGATGAGATGGGATGGTGTTTGGTTGGTTTGATCCTGAGGGACGTGAACAGCGCAAGAAAGTCGGGCTTGATCGTAAATTTCTTGCTGCAAGGTCGCGCCGATTCCTGAGGAACTATCTGAACGCCGACGAAGCGCAAAAGGCTGACTACTATCGGGTGGTGGTGGAGGCGTCCAAGGAGTGCCATCCTGCGGCGTCGGTTTTGGCACCCGAGACGAACGATGCCGACATCGCCGAAGCCACTTCCGATGCAGCGATGGGAATGGTGTTGGAGCGGGTTCGGC
Source organism: Bradyrhizobium sp. (assembly GCA_039935515.1). GTDB lineage: Bacteria > Pseudomonadota > Alphaproteobacteria > Rhizobiales > Xanthobacteraceae > Bradyrhizobium. The sequence continues at coordinate 1,534 of JBDTKD010000109.1, read as the reverse complement.
TGAGAAAAGCCGACCGCACAGACGAATTTGTTACCGACGCCTACGCCACCGTGGGTATCGCATATCACCGGTCAGCAGGGCTGTACTCGGTAGATAGAACGATGCAGAAATTGGGAACGGCGGCTGTTCACCTTCTTGCGATGGCGACATCCTATACTGGGGCGCATAACGATTGAGCCTGCTGGGGAATCTGTTAAACGGATACGTTCGACGGATTTACCATCAAGGGGACTATCGATTTGAGCGAAGCCAAGGCCCATCGTCTTTCGGTGTTTTTGGTCGAAGATGAAGCGATCATTCGGATGATGATTGCAGGCCTGATAGAGGAACTTGGCCACGACGTTGTCGCTGAAGCAGGCAATATCGCTGACGCATTGAAACTCGCCAAGACAGCCGACTTCGGCCTCGCCATACTCGATATCAATGTGGGCGGCGTAAGGATCGAACCGGTGGCAGAAATTATCCATAGCCGCCGGTTGCCCTTCGTTTTTACCAGCGGTTATGGCGCCGCAGGTCTGCCTGTAAAATATCGTGATCGAACCGTGCTACAGAAGCCATTTGTGGCAAAGCAGTTGGCCGAGGCCATCGCGGAGGCGCTTCAGCCGATTGTCTAGCGGGTTGAGTGAGCGGACGAAATGCGATGACCGGCGACCAATCCAGACTTATCAAAGTCGGCGACCGCGTTTGCTGGGGCGATTCGACGACCGATTGCGGCACGGTCGCTGCGACAACGTGGAGCGAAGTCACCATTAAATGGGATGACGGCCACACAACGTCGATTCAGCACAACGACATGATGCAGGTTGAGCGGGTGCCGACGAAACTGACTTAGTTCTGAGACATAGCCGGAGACTCTATGAGGTCGGTTTGCCAAAAGCTCTTGGACTTGGGACGCCGCAACCCATCACTACTCATGGACGCTCAGGTGTAGCGAGGCAGCAACAGCTTGTTTGTTCCTTGCATTGGAACATTCCTTTTTGACTCCGCACATCGCTCAAGTCTGATTAGCGTCCGCAACTGGCGTCCTTATCGGGCGATGGTCAGTCGTTGCGGGTAAAGGCGTGAGGAAAGCATGGTTTCGGAAGATGCACCGGAAGTCAGGGTTCGACGCTACACGGTCACGCCAGAGTGCGATGTCATAGTCTTTTTTCGGGGACAGACCATGGTCCTCAAATGCCGGGACTATGGTCAGGCGGTTAAGTGGGCGCATATTGAATGCAAGTCTTACAAAATTCCAGACGATTTCACCGTGGAACTAGTGGAAGCCCAGTCCAACTACGACTCAACGGGAGAGTAATTCAGGCGAGGTCATTTCATTGCTTATTGACGGATACATAATCCTACAAGATAACCGACCAGTTGATGCAGCGCGAACGTACGATGAAGCCTCCGTAAAAGGCAGGCTTGTTAAGCGCCGTCATTCCTGAGGCGAAGGTCGAGATTCTGTACAGCACCGTTACGGTCGAAGTGAAGTAATCTTTTCGACCTCACCGCGCGGTGTGTTCGAGGTACAGGACGAGAAAAGTCTATTCTT
>JBDTKD010000108.1:0-6009 GCA_039935515.1 Bradyrhizobium sp. | reverse complement strand
GCCAGCGGCCTCGGCATCGCCGCGCAGCGCCAGCATATAGGCGTGGCTGTCGATGATGCCGGTCGATGGCGAGAGCAGGGCGGCATCGCAATTCAGCGCCGGCTCCAGCGCCCGCGCGGTATCGCCGGAGAGCGCCTGCAGGTCGTTGACGCCGTTGGCTTCGGCGTGAGCCCTGATCGATTGCAGCTTCTCGGTCTCGCTCGGCGTGGTCGCGACGATCAGCTTGCCGCAGTTGCGATGCGGGATGCCGTGGTCGCGGCAATAGTCATACAGCGCGCGCTTGCCGGCGACGCACATCCGCGCCATCAGGCTTCCCGCCGGATAGTAGATGCCGGCGTGGATCACCTCGCTATTGCGCGAGGATGTGACGGTGCCAATCGCTTCCGCCGCTTCCAGGATGATGACCTCGCGGCCTGCCTGGGCGAGTTTGCGGGCGACGGCAAGTCCGATCACGCCCGCGCCGACCACCACGCAATCGACTCTGTCCATCGGTAGTTCAATTCCCGGTTGTCGGCGCTTTCGATCCAGACGCCGCGCCTGATCGAGCCGGAGCACGCCCGGAATCGATCGTCGTCGCATTGTATCGCGTTGTTTGGCCTGAACCTTTCGAAAAACCGCCGGGACAGGCTGGAGACCGATCGGAAGCCAGCGCGCGCGTTAGCGAAACATTAATCATGTCAGGGCAATTGCCGTAATTTAAGTCACATTTTTGGGTTGCAAGGACAGGCGTTTACCCGATCCAAACCCGCCAAGCCAGACACTCCGGCGCAGAAATCCGCGAGTGACTGATGGCTGACAAGAAGTGGCAGGCAGGCGGCAAGAATTTGATTCCCGCGCGGGCCGTCTTGTGCCTGCTGGGTATCCTTTTGCCGTTTGGTGCCGCCTGCGGCGCCCCAGATGATTTCGCGCCGACAAGCTACGTCGGCTCCGCCGACCCCAATATGGTCTGGCAAGTGCTGATTGGCGGCATCGCCGTCTGCGCCTTTCTCACCGCGGTCGCGCTGTGGATCCATTCGGCACTGCGCAGGGTGAAGCGCTCGCAACTGCGCAGAGACGGATTCGTCCGTTCCGCCCTCAACAATCTCAGCCAGGGCGTGGTGATGACGGATTCGCAGAAGCGCGTCGTGCTCTGCAACGATCGCTATCTCGAGATCTACGGCCTGGCGCGCTCCGACATCGCCCCGAACATGACCGGTCCGGAACTGCTGGCGATGCGCCGCCAGCGCGGCACGCTTCATATCGGCGTCGATGAATTCTATGCAACCGTCCGCTCCCCGGTAGGTCTCGTGACCGAGCTTCCCGACGGACGGTCGGTTCTGGTGAAACATTTTTCGCTGCCGAACGGCGGCTCGGTGGCGACGCATGATGATTGCAGCGAGCAGCGCAAGCTGTCGCGACAGCTAGCATCGACCAAGCAATTCCTGGAATCGGTGCTCGACAATGTGCCGGTATGCGTGGCCGCGAAGAGTATCGAGGACGGCCGCTACATTTTCGCCAACCGGGCATTCGAGCGCTTTTCGCGTTTTTCCCGCGACAAGATCGTCGGCAAGCGGGCCGATGAGATTTTCCAGCCCGAGACCGCGGTGACGATCGAAGCGGCCGATCGGGCTGCGCTCAACTCGCCCGACGGCCAGTCCCGCAGCGAGTTCGCGGTCGAGCGCGGCTCGAAGAAGCGCATCCTTGCCTCCAACCGGGTGATCGCGCGCGATCACAACGACCGGCCTGAATTCCTGATCGCGCTTTTCGACGACGTCACCGACCGGAAATCGCTTTCCAAGGAGCTTGAAACCACCAAGAAATTCCTCGAGCTGGTGGTCGACAATATTCCGGTCTCGCTGATCGTCGAGCGTGTCAGCGACGGCCAATACCTGCTCGCCAATCGCAGCGCCGAAACCATTCTCAACCGCCGCCGCGAGGACGTCACGGGGTTGACGGCTGCGGATATCTTCAACCCGAAAGAGGCCAAGCTGATCATTGCGCGCGACGAGGCGGCGATCCGCAAGCGTGGCCTGTTGACCGAAGAACACCCGATCAGCACCAAGGACGGATTGCGGCTGTTCCTGACCCGCCGCATGACCGTGCTCGACGATACCGGCGAGCCGCAATATCTGATCAAGACCCACGAAGACGTCACCGACCGCCGCCAGACCGAATCGCGGATGGCCCATATGGCTTATCATGACGGCCTGACGGACTTGCCGAACCGCGCCGCCTTCCTGCAGGCGCTCGCCCAGATGATCGAAGCCTGCGCCGGCAGCGATGAGGAGTTCGCGGTGCTGTCGGTCGACCTCGACGGCCTGAAGGAGATCAACGACGTGTTCGGCCATGCGGTCGGCGACAAGCTGCTGATCGAGGTGGCGCGGCGCATCCAGGCCTTTTCGCGCGGCGGGGTCGTCGCCAGGCTGAGCGGCGACGAGTTCGGATTGCTGATCGACGGAGAGCAGCCTGACGCCGGGCTGGCGCTCGCCAAACAGCTTGCCGAAGCGATGTCGAACGAGTTCCTGATTGACGGCAAATCGGTCCGCACCGGCTTGACCACGGGCATTTCGGTATTTCCGCAAAACGGGGCGGACGCCGCTTCGCTGCTGGCCAATGCCGGCGCGGCCCTGTTTCGCGCCAAGGCGAAGTCGCGCGGCTCGATCAGCCTCTACGAGCCCGAGATGGACCAGCAGATCCGCGATCGCCGGGTGCTTCACCAGGATCTCTCGCTCGCGATCAAGAATGGTGAGCTTTCGCTGTATTATCAGCCGCAGGCGATGTCGCGTCAGACCGTCGCCAGCAGCGAAGTCATCGGCTTCGAGGCGCTGGCGCGCTGGCGCCATCCGATCCGCGGCTTCGTTCCGCCCAGCGACTTCATTCCGCTTGCCGAAGAAAGCGGCCTGATCGTCGAGATGGGCGAGTGGATCCTGCGCGAGGCCTGCCGCGAGGCGGCGTCCTGGCCGTTGCCGCTGCAGATCGCGGTCAATCTGTCGCCGGTGCAGTTCATGCATGGCGACGTGGTCGGGCTGGTGCATTCGATTCTGATCGAAACCGGCCTGGCGCCGGGTCGGCTGGAACTCGAGATCACCGAGGGCGTGCTGATCGAGGATTTCGATCGCGGGCTGGCGCTGCTGCGGCGGCTCAAGGCGCTCGGCGTCGGCGTTTCGATGGACGATTTCGGCAGCGGCTATTCCTCGCTCAGTTATTTGCAGGCGTTTCCGTTCGACAAGATCAAGATCGACCGCACGTTCGTGATGAATCTCGGGCGCAATCCGCAATCGGCGTCGATCGTTCGCGCGGTGATCGATCTCGGCCACGGCCTCGAAATGTCGATCGTGGCCGAAGGCGTCGAAACCCAGGAACAACTCGGCTTTCTGGCCAGCGAGGGCTGTGACGCGGTGCAGGGCTATTTCATCGGCAAACCGCTGCCGATCGGACAATATGGCGGGCTGGTCGGCCGCGCCGGCGGCGATGCGATGGAGCCCGCGCGCAAGACCGGCTAATCTTCGCGCATGCCGGACTACGACCTCGCGATCATCGGCGGCGGCTTGAACGGCGTCAGCGTCGCGCGCGACGCCGCTGGGCGCGGCCTCAAGGTGATCCTGCTCGAACAGGGCGACCTCGGTGCCGCCGCGTCCTCGGCCTCGCCGCGGCTCATTCATGGCGATCTGGCGGGGCTTGAGCGCCGGGCGTTCGTTCGGGTACGCGCGGCGCTGGCGGAGCGAGACAACTGGCTGCGGATCGCGCCGCATCTGGTGCGGCCGATGCGCTTTGCTATCCCCGCGCATTCCGACGAGCGTCCGCTATGGCTGCTGCGGTCGGGGCTGCTGCTCTATGACCGCCTGGCGTCGCACAGCCGCCTGCCGGCTTCGGCGACGGTCGATGTCACCCATCATCCGATCGGCAATGCGTTGAAGCGGCCGTTCGGCGTCGCGTTCGAATATTCCGATTGCGTGGCAGACGATTCGCGGCTGGTGGTCGCCCACGCCGTCGATGCCGCGGAGCGGGGGGCCGACATTCGTACCGGCGCGCGCTGCGTCCGCGCCGACCGCCGCGACATCTGGCGGCTGGTGGCGATCGACCGCGGCCGCCGCCAGGTGATCACGGCAAGAGCCCTCGTCAACGCCAGCGGCGCCTGGGCCGGATCGGTTGCCGAAACCGTGTTGCGGCTGCCGCAGTACAGCGCCGGCGCGGTTCGAATGAGCCAGATCGTGGTCAGGCGGCTGTTCGATACCGACAATGTCTACGTGTTCCAGAACAGCGACCGGCGGCTGATTTTCGCGAGCCCCCATGAGCGCGATTTCACCCTGATCGGCACCGTGTCCCGGCCCTTCAAGGGCGATCCCGCCGCGGTGTCGATGGCGGCCGCCGACATCGGCTATCTCTGCGACGCAGCCAATCGGTATTTTCGCGAGCGGATCGATCCGTCGGACGTGATCCGGACGATTTCCGGTGCCAACCTGGTCAGGGATCCCGGGGCGCGCGATGGCTGGACCGCGTTCGACCGCCGGCGCCGCCAGGCGCCGCTGCTGACAATGGCCGGCGGGGAGCTCACGACGGCGCGGCTTCGCGCCGAGCGCGCCGTGTCGAAGCTGACGCCGTTCTATCCGATGTCGCCGCGCTGGACCGCAAAGGCGCCGCTGCCGGGCGGCGATTTTGCCTGGGACCGGTTCGACGCCGAGGTCGATGCGGCGCGCGAGCGCTGGCGCTTCCTCGGCGAAGATCAGGCCCGGCGTCTGGTCGCCGCCTATGGCTCGCGTCTTGAAGCCGTGCTGGGCAACGCCCGCGAGCGCGCTGATCTCGGCCCGGCCTTCGGGGCGGAATTGACCGGCGCGGAAGTGCGCTACCTGATGGCACGGGAATGGGCGCGCTTTCCCGACGACATTCTCTGGCGGCGCTCAAAGCTCGGCCTGACCATGCCGGCGCAGGATCGGGAGGCGCTGGCGGCGTTCATGGCGGCGGGCTGAGGTCGGGGTTCACGTAGACCCCGGCATCCCGGAAGGATTGCGAGCAGCATGACGGACCGCGTGGATGATGATCTTTTTCCGTGACCTCGTAGAAGACAAGAAAGGGATACGGAGGCGTAGTGAGGCGGCGAATGACGGGATCGTCCGTGCGGATGCCAATGTCAGGGTGAGCCGGGAGCAGTTCGATGACGTCCTGGATGCGCTTTTGAACGCGCATTGCGCCAAGGGGTGAAACCGCGGCAATGTAATCCAGAATCGAATCGAGGTCGGCAAGCGCCGGCAGGGTGTAGCGGAGTTTCACAGGCCGTGTTTGGACCACGTCGCGCGGACTTGCTCGTCGGTCGCGAATCGGCCGCGAGCCGCAGCACCTTTTGATGCGGCAATCGCAGCCCGCTCATCGCTCGAAAGCGCCACCGGAGGAGCGTCGTCCGCACCGGCAAGCTGGAGAACGACACGGGCTATCTCGTCCTGAGACTCAGACGGCAGGCCCCGGGCAACTGCAACGGCTTGATCTAGTAGTTTGGTCATATATGAGAGAATACGCCTTTTCCGACGCCGGATGAAGGGGTGGATTTGGTGCACAACGAATGCCGGTGAGGGGCGCGTATCGGGTGGCCATCATCTCCGAGGGGGAAAAACGCAAAGCGGCACCACCACGGTTGGGTCGGGACCAATCTGCCGTTAGCTTGCGACCGTGGTTGGGCCGGCGGGGAAATGGCTGAGGAAATACCAGAAATCGCGGCTGCCGCAGAGCCGGCAAGCCCCGAGCCGCATGTGATGGCGGTCGATACGCCGCTGCTGCGCATCGAGGCGGTGGTGAAAACCTTCGGCGCCGTTCGGGCGGTGGACGGGCTGTCCCTCGACATCAGGGCCGGCGAGTTCTTCGCGCTGCTGGGTCCGAGCGGCTGCGGCAAGACCACGCTGTTGCGGATGCTCGCCGGTTTCGAGACGCCGGATCAGGGCCGCATCCTGCTCGGCGGCGAGGACATCGCAAAAGTGTTGCCGCACCAGCGTCCGGTCAACATGATGTTCCAGAACTACGCGCTGTTTCCGCACCTCAACG
>JBDTKD010000107.1:0-10652 GCA_039935515.1 Bradyrhizobium sp. | reverse complement strand
GCTGATGTCTCGACGTCCCGCATCCTGATGCCGAGTGCGGCTGAATTCTTCCGCTCATGACGCCCGCCTTGCCCAGCTACGCTTCAGGGCCGATCAATTAAAATCGCATCTAATAGGCTGACCGATTCTTCACTCGCAAGAGTGAGATTTTCGGTATGACTGACATCGTCGACCTTTCGCTTGCCGAAAGCGTTTATCTGGCGCTGCTAGACGCGCAGCACAAGCCGATCACAGCGGCTTCTGATTTGGTTCGTGCGCTCAAAAGCAAACGCAGAACAGCGGCAATCAATCCCACGAAGTCGAGATGGCACAGGCGGATGCCTGGCTCGCCATTTGCGCGTTATCCAAAAGCCTTGATAGCGACCACGAGACTGCCCCCGAGGTTTGGGCTCGTGCGATCAGTCGCACGGAAGAGTGGCGCAATCTTTTGGACTGAACTTGCTCGGCACTCGGGTGCCTTGCGGCCGATTCCCCCAATCCCGAACCTGCCCGCATTGTCGCCCTGAACGCGAGCGACGCGGATTGCCGAGGCAGCAACGTGTTATTGGAGATCGCTATTAGATTTCGATGACGCCGTTTCGTGGGCCCAGCTGATGGGGACGCCGGAAGGCCGTACCCGCTCCGTTATCAATCCAGACGACCGCGGCCAATGGTCGGAAAGTACCGCGCTGCACTTGTAAGCAGCTTCTCACTCCCGCGTAGAATTCTGCGTCGATCAAATGGAAGCAAATGGCGCTAGCCAGGGGCTAACATCGTTACGCCGATGTGAAACCGGAACGGATCGAACGCGCTCGCCGACGATTTGGAATTTCTCGCCGCGCATCTGGTGCGTCAATCAAACCGGTAAAGGCAATGAAGCGCCGGGTCTGATCGGCACGGAAGTGTAACCGGCAGCGGCTGGCATCTCACGCGAGAAACGGCTAAAGGCTGCTCGCCGGCAACAATGTCGGTTAGATCGGCGGATCGGGAAGAGGGATCGAGGCCACAGGCCCTGGTCCCTTTTCTATTGCGGGCGTGACGGCCCGGCTCGGCGGCGAACCGAGGCCGCCCGTCGCGTGTCACGCCCCTGGAGGAGGGAGGCGCGACGCTGGACTAACGCAAATACCGGGAACTCGTTCTGTCATTGGACTTCACGGATCGTCAGCAAAACTTTGATGACAATTTCCCGCCTAGCATTCTACTCGCACGGGGAGGTTGGTTCGATCGTGCTGGAAGAAATCCTAGCGTTGCTCGGTGTTGCCGCCTGCGCGCTTGTCCTGATTGCGTTCTGGGGCACTGACCCGCTGGGCATGCGGCGCCACAGGAGCGCCGACAGACATTGGCTGCTGAATACAGTGGCGACCCCAGCAATACACAGCTGAGGCCGCCTGTCTGAAAACCGTCACGCCCCCGGGGAAGGTTGGGAAACGCGACGCTAAACCAAAGCGGCTGTCTGAGATTCGTTCCGGCCCGGAGTCAAGTTCCCGACCCTGGGAACGATCAGCCTATGGAGCGGTTGGACCCGATGGATTATCGAGTGTTCACAAACGACAGCCTGACCATGATGTACGAGGCTGTCCGCGGCGCCCTCGAAGCAGACGACAAACTAACTGGTCTCGGCGAGCAACCCAAGTTTCGCGTCCGAGAGACGCCCGATTGGAGAGAGCACGCCACGGATCTCGAAGCCGAGATGCTCAGGCGTGGAATGCTTTTCGAAGCCATCGATTGGGACGAGGGGCAAGCCAGGCCCCTTGCGGAGTGAAGGAAGCGCGGCTCAGGACTGCGCCGATCGCCCGACGGCTACCTGCCTTTGCTTATTTGGAAATAGCAGTAGCCCTTAGTGGCAATGTCCCTTGAAACGTCGGAATGTAGCGGAGACACGCCGCTCGGCATTCGCGTCCAGTCCTTGGCCTTAAACGTCGCGGGAAGGCCGGCTCCGAGCGCAACGGCGATGCGCAATGTCGGGTCGGCCTTTTGGCTGTAAACGCCGCACCTGATTTTGACGCTTGTATTCATGGGGCGACGCTAACGGCGATGCCGCCGATCGCAATCGACTTTGGCTTTTAACGTTACTCGGGGGACAGGTGGGCGCCGGGCGGCATCTGGCCTGACAACGAGGGCGCGGGCTCGGGCCCGCTTTCCTCCTCTGGGAATTACGGATGATAGGAGCGAAACCGCCGGGTTGCCGTGCTATTCTTAGCGGAAAGCAGGAGAAAGATATGGCGACCGGACTTTTCCGTACCGCCGACGGATCGGCGCAAGTTGATTACGACGGCAACAATATCCCAATCCCACGCTCAAAATACGAGGAGAATAGATACAAGCCCGACTTCGATAAGTTGCCGCTGGAGGCGGATTATTGGGCGGCTCAGGAGGAGGCAAGAAAGCGCGAGGCCCAGAGGTCCTAAAGGCGAGGCGCACCCTGAATCAGAAATCGGCCCGGGATTCCGCCGACGCGGGCGCACGGCCTCAACCCGCCGCGCCCTTGATGGGGCCGCCAGCAGCGTTCCTAGGGTCACGGCGAGGATACCCGCTGTGTTACAACCACATCGATCATCGTCCCCTCCGCCTTTGCGCCCAACGACAGTAATTCAGGGTCAGCTCCGTGCCAACTTGCGCGATAATCGGCTGTGATTTGTGCTATGTTTTTATCGCAGCCATCGGTATTGGGAGAATACACAGTGTTTATCGCGATGAACCGTTTCCGAGTTGCAAAGGGGTCCGAAGAAGCCTTCGAGCAGGTCTGGCTTTCGCGCGACAGCCACCTCGACAAGGTTCCGGGGTTTGTGGAGTTTCACCTTCTCAAAGGCCCGGAGGCTGAGGATCACACGCTCTACGCCTCCCACACGGTGTGGGAGAACCGTGCCACCTTTGAAGCATGGACCAGGTCCGATGCGTTCCGGGCAGCGCATAGCAGAGCAGGGGACAACAAGCCGCTGTATCTGGACCATCCGCAGTTCGAGGGGTTCGAGGTGCTTCAGACGGTGGGCCGACCGAAGACGGCGGCAGCGTAACGCCACCCACACCCCGCGCCGGCGGGAAAATGTCAAAAGGGCAAAGAAATGAGATCAACTAAGCCTGTCGACGATGTCGATAGGCGCCGCTACGGCGTCTATCGAGCGCCGCGGAGCTTCGGCAGCTTCTTGGGATGGAAGGCGGCCGCCTTCCGATTGTCTTCCTTGACGGGCGTCTGATCGCGACTGCGGATTAGCGTCGCTTCAAATATCAGACGTGGGCCTTGTTTTCAAAATGAATACTGTCGATCTGAGTACGGGGAATGCGTGTTGCGGCGCGCAGATGTTTTTAGATTCGGGAGACGGTTTAGTCTTCAAAGGAGCGATGGGGCCTTGGTACTCAGAGGAAATTAGAGGATTCCATCTTCCAAAAAGCGAAGCAAAGGACCTCACGACTCGGCTGGTTCAATCATATGTTGAAGAGCACGGGCTGCCATTATCGCGAGTACGCGCTGCACTAGGGCAGGATCGCGATAGGCACTGCGCGACCTCAGTGGATTTTGGACCTCGGCGTTCAGCTTGTGGCCGTCCGGATCTTCGACAGCGAGCCGGGTCAGCGCGATACCGAATTCAGCGCGGCGTCGGCGCCTGGTCGCGGCGGCGGCGCTTGGCGCCGGCTTCGATTTCCATCGCGTCGGCGGAACATCGCGCTCGGTCGTAGACTTGATCTGGCAGGCCGGCCGCTATGGACAGTGCTGCCGGGGGCGCGGCCGTTGATCCCTCCAGCTCTTCGGCCGAGCGCACCATGGAAACTCCCGGAGGATGCCGATATGGGCGAACTACTCGATGCATTGAATGCGGCGGAGCCCGGTGGCGTGGCACCTGACGACCCGAAATCGACCGTCGACCAGGCCGCGGAGGCTTTTCAGAACGCGAGCCGCCGTGTCGGGGATGCTGTTGATGCCGCCCGGCAGCCGGACATGCCACTCGACGTCCTTGCCAAATTAGTTCGGCAGGCTCCACTGCAGTCGCTCGCGATCGCGTTCGTTCTTGGTCTAATGGTGGCCAGGCGCCGATGACTGGTCGTTTTCCGAGAGCCCCGCGGTAGGTCGGCTGCTCACGCCCACGCGCTCGTTACGGAGAACATGAAGCCACGGCAGACGTTTGGCCGGAGTTGAGATGGGAACCAAGCTCACTAGCTCGGGTTAACCCCTAGACATTCCGGAGGACACCATGAAGCTGGTTATCGTATGCGCGGCCGTTCTCGGATTAGCGTTTTCATCTACAGCCCAAGCCAAGGGGTGCATCAAAGGCGCAATCGTTGGCGGAGTGGCCGGCCACATGGCTGGACACGGCAAAGTTGGTGCTGCGGCTGGCTGCGTAATTGGTCATCATGAAGCCAACAAAGCCGATGCGCAAAAAAACGGTTCCCAGACAGATAAACCGAAATGATTTATGGCCTGCAGGCAGGAATGCCGCCAAAATACAAAGTCTGAGCTATGAAAGACTTTTCAAACGCTTCGTTTCCGCCCGAGACCATCGTCATTATGAAGAGTGCGATGGACGCGGCAGTGGCGACTCTGCCGGATCCGGTTAATTCCACGCATGTGCAATGGATTGCGGAGAGTATTCTTCGCACCGCCAAGGACGGTGAAAGAGATCCCGCTGCGCTGCAAAGGATGGCGCTTCTGGAACTTCAGATTTAGACCGCGGGCTTGAGATCCGAGACACCAACCTTTGGGTGGTTGGTGCATCGGCCGGCTTTCCGCTGATGATTTCTTATCACGTTGGAGATCGGAAAGGTCCCCGTATCGTCAGCCATTCGATCGCGAGGGTCTTCGAATTTTGCTGAGGTAGCGCGCGACTACTATTGCGCATAGGGCGAGGGACTAAAATTCTTACCAATGACCTCGCCGGCGACCCCAGTATCCGCCGCCGCCGAATATCAGCACCAAAACAATGATAATAAGGATCAATTCCATCGAAGTCTCCTTGAGGACAATGCCTTCAAATGGGGAACGGCCTGCCGTGGATTAAGTTCCGTACCGTTCGAAGCACGCCACCAGCAGGTAAACGCGTAACGTTCGGAACTCTGTATTTCGCGAGATACGCCAGGTGATTAGCGGGGATAAGCATAAGCGCGGCAGAATATCGCAAAGCGATGCGCAATAGCGGCTGGAATGCCCATCCATCCGGACGTCTCATGGCAGGAAGGCTCGCAGTTCGTCGTTAGGCCGAAAAATCGGGAGGATGTCATGGATCGAACAACGCGCTGTCCGAAATGCGGAAAACGAATGGTCCCGGTAGTCACCATCTCCGGCCGCACCGACCTTCAATGCATAAGTTGTGATGACCCCGCGGTGAAATGGGCCGAAAGTCCGCTTACAGCCCCTGAGAAGCCAATCGTACCAGAGGGCGTTTAAACCGTGGCCGGTCTTGAGCTCATGCCTACCGTCATGAAGGAGTGAATCCGATGGACTTCCAGAAGGCATACGAACGCAGCCTATAGTTGCCATATGGTCGCGGCGGGAGGATGCTGTCGGTTGCGGGTACAATAGAGAGCAGCATGATGAGCAAGGCAGGTCTCGACAATCGTCACCGCAACAAGGATGGCGAAATCAGCGGGAAACACGGAAATACCCTCATCCGCACGTTGCGAAAAATTTACGGACAGAGTTTCGCAGCCGGCTATCCCGAAACCGAGAAGCTGAGCGAGGTTTTGCTTAAGCTGAACGAGACGTCGCTGAGCCAGCTCCGCCGCGATCACGAGACCGGCCACCTCGAGCACAAGATCGCGAACGCGTCGAAGTAAGCCCCGGACGTCCTATCGTCTGGACGTTGCCGAGCATATTTTAGACAGATCAGCGCAGCATCGTCCCGAATACGTGATCCCACAGCGTTGTGCTGACGCCATAATTGCGAGTTGCAAATCGATGGTGGATTTGGTGATGCTTGAGCAGTGGTAAAGGCAAATTGTCTGGATGGTGGTGAGCACAGTGATGCACAAACAAATACCAAGCATAGATGCGTGTTGCGTTGGTGTTAGATTGTGTAGCACGAAGCGATGAACGACATATTCGCTCAGGGTCCATGCAACGACTCCGCCTGCGAAAAGCGCACCGGCGTACCTCGGTTCGAGTGGCGAGATCGCAAGCAGCACGATTGCGAGCACGGAAACAACTAACATCTCGCCGAAATAGGCGATGGCGGTTATGCTCCAGCTTAGGCGCTCGACCATCAGGTGCGCAAACGCGATCTCGAAAATTGGACAATAAGTCCCATAAAACGGGCCACGAGATGGCTTGCGAAATCGACGAAGTGATTGGGCTTGCGCTATGATGTAGTTCCCTGTTGCGACCGGAAAAAAGCCCGACATTGCTGCCGACCTTTCTTATTGTTGTGCTGAACGGTTGGAATTAGCCAAGTCTGACTGCGTTAGGTGGCTGAATGCAGGCGTATGTCGCGCGCGAACCGTCAGCCGTTGAAACGGACTAACCGGGGAGCCTCTTTCATCCGCAATTAGACAGCATCTTCTGGAGTATCGCCTCGACCGAGTGTGGCGAAATTCCAAGTTCAACAAATCCAGACATCTCCGGGGAAGACACGGTGTCGATTTGCATCAGTTCCACTTGATTGCGCGTGAGGAGCGAACTTGGGAACATCTCGGAGGCCCATGCGAATGCATTCCAAATGGCAAATGGGATTGGAATCAGTCGGGGCGCAAGTCCAGCTTGGTGCGCAACGGTTCTAAGAAACTCCTCGTAAGAGTAGACGCGAGGGCCGCCTAACTCGAAGATCGTTGACGGCGTCTCGGCTCGCTGCATGACTCGGCCTATCGCCTCCGCAACATCCTCCACATAGGCCGGCTGCAATCTGGTCAGGCCGCGGCCGAACATCGGGTAGACTGGAAGCTCACGGAGGAGCCTGAGGATGTTAGTGAGAAACGCGTCGTCCGGTCCGAACATCACCGCCGGGCGGATGAAAAGTGCCTCGACAAACACGGCCCGGACCGCTAGTTCGCCTTCGCCGCGCTTTCGGATGTAGCGGGATGGTGAGGCGGCATCGGCGCCGATTCCTGAAATGTGAATGAGCCTTTTGACTCCGGCCCGGTGCGCTTGAGCTGCTACCCGTTGGGTAGACTCGACGTGAACGGAATGAAAGGTCTCCCGTCCGTGCTCGACGTAAAGGCTGACCGCATTTACAACGCCGTAAGCGCCCGCGAGCGCATCCGCGACTGACCGCTCGTCGTGAATGTTGGCCCCTAGGGATTGAAGTTGCGGATCATCAGGACCAAACAGTCTGTGCCCCCGATCCGGATGCCTTGACGCGATCCGAACGGGAAATCCGCGAGAGCGCAGATGCCGAACGATGCGGCGGCCGAGAAAGCCGGTTCCGCCGAACACGGTGACGGTGCGGCCGTTCGTTGCCATCATGATTCAAATTCGCCAATTCATGTGGATCGAACGGCCCTCCGGATGCGGTGGGCCGCCCGCCGTTAGTTGTTTGCTGGTGCGCCCGGAAGCACGGCTACCACACCTTGCGGATTGATGTTGAAGGCCAGGAATATCAACGGCTCGTTGCATGGGTTTCCCCATTGGTGCACGAGGGCGTATGGTTCATAGATCAATTCAGCCTTCTTCCTCGTGATCCACGTCCCTGCATGCCCCTCCATATGCATACCGTTCCAACGTGACAGATTAGAAGGGAAGGATATTGCGTCGATCGACATCGGGGTAGCGCCGAGGAATGTCAAATGGGGCGGCCTATTGGTAGTGGGTCCCTTTGAACAAGGCAGCGAACGAAACAACTTGCGGGATGGACCAAAGGGCGCATATTCGCTCTTATGGCCCCGAAGCGTCCCAAACCTGGCGTGCGAACCCGCGATGGAGGTGAATATACCTGTCCCGGTTGCGGGGCCGTCTACAGTGTGACGGTCTTTACCAGCCCATTCAAGGACTCGGACCATCAAGATTGTGAAGTCTGCAACCTGCGCATTAAAAGCTGGAACAAAGCAACTACATGGTGGTCCTACGAGTTGACCAAGCGGCCAGCGGGCAGGTGATCTGTGAATCGGCCAAAACGCCGCCGCGATCCAGCCCAACTCGCCAAACTCATGATCGACATTGCCAGCGGCGAGGTTGAGGATCGGGAACCGAGCCAGAGGAATAGGGAAAGCGTGCAAGTCGAGTAGCGCGGCAAGATCGGCGGCCCCAAGGGCGGTAAAGCGCGGGCTTTAAAGCTAGCCCCCGAACAGCGGGCTAACATTGCACGACTGGCGGCAAAAACGCGATGGAAAAAATCGCGGGCGCAAAGCGGACATTCGCCAGAAGGCGGCTTTCCAATTCAACCCGGGTTATCGCAAATCACGCGGCCGCAAAGTTGATTCTGACTTCCGACGATATGGTCGCGCGCATCAATTTACGTCGAAGGCAACGACGCAATCAGTTCGCTCGTGTTGAGGATAGCGTGCGCATATGTGGGACCGTTCAGCTCGTGTGCAGCATGCATCATCTCGATGGGGCACGATGAAAATCTGAATGCCAGCCCGGCGCACCGCACTACTGATCGCTCTCAGGTTATCGAGAAGTCCCACCGCGATCGCTATATCTTTGACACGCGGCCAGATTTTTCCTCCTTCCGAAAGAAAATCGTTATAGGGATCGATAAATAACAGCGCCGTCGTTGCCTTGTGATTGGCGTGATAGTGGCTGATGCCGACATATTTGATCTGATCGGGGTTGACGTGGAAGGCCCATTTCGGTCGCGAATGACCCGAACCGGACATCGGAGGCCATCCATAATCTGTGCCTGAACTCTCACTCGGACCCTTCCGGTGTGCTAGTTTGAGTCGGCAATTGAATATGGCGAAAGCCTGCAGGAGGGGAACATGGACCGGACCGAAGTCGTCTCAGTATCCGACGTGCTCGCCAAATCAGGCAGCGACGTGCACGGAAACTGTTCGAAGGCTGTGCTCCATCAAGTGCCCGAATCCGAAACGAGCCTCTTTAGTGTGAACCCTGGGGAGAAGCTCGCGCCGCACCTCCACACGCGAACATGGGATCTTTTTTTCGTGGTCTCTGGTTCTGGAGAAATTCACTACAAGGATAGGGATGGAGCTAATATCGTTCCGATGCCTACGCGAGCGTTCTGCGCTATGCCGCCGGGTTACGTGCACGAAGTCTGTAATTTGAGCGCGACGGAACCGTTCAGTTTCTTGCTGATCCACGCTCCTTGGCAAGGTTACGACCACGTTCGAGCCCAGGCCCCGACTAGGTGATCGAGTCGGCGACTTCCGTTGTGGCACTTAACGGACATGCCGGTTGCACCCTATTAAGGTCTGCTCTTGAGGGTGGAGCGAACGTGTCGCGCGAGCCGGGATACTTCCGATCGTGACCCGGAGCAGACTTTGCTTAGCACTCACGCGGCAGCGATGCCTTCGATCTCGATCAACAATCCCTCAGCGAACAAACGTGAGACCTCTACAAGCGTGATGGCGGGTGCGGCAGGTGGCTCCACGCTCTTCAGAAACCGATCACGGGCACGCCGATAATCGGGCAGCCCGCTCATGTCGCGTACAAAGACGGTCAGTTTGACAAGATTGGCGGCGGTACAACCGACACAGGCCAGGGCCACAGAAATGTTCTTGAAGGCTTGCTCAGCCTGAGCTTCGAAGTCGGCACCTCCCACAAGTTCGCCGTGCACATCGAGCGCGGCCTGACCTGCCAAGAATATCAGTCGGCCCGCTCGGACATCCACGATGTGAGAGTACCCTGGAGGATTCTCCAACTCTGGCGGGTTTATAAATCTCACTTCGCTGGTGCTTTCTTGATCTGCCACGGATGTCCTCCTCTCAAGCCATCGCGGAGTATCGCTTGTCCACGCCGGGGCAGTCACTGCAAATTACGGCGTAAAATGCTGTCTTTCGGCGTGGTTGTGTCAAATCAAGCTCCAAAAGATACGGAATCATGCCAAAGCTGACCTCAACACGAGCGCAACTGACTTCGCACCGATTGCTCCGAACAATCCGTCGAGGCCAAATCTGCCCGTTGGCTTGGCCGGCCGGTCGACCCGCACTTCTCGAAACTCTTTGCAGCACTTCAGTAGAAACGGAAGTGCTGCTAATGCAGAAAGGCCCGGCATCACTACCGGGCCTTTCCTTTTTCTTTTGGCGCTGATTGGTCGGACTTAGAAATCCATACCACCCATACCGCCCATGCCGCCGCCACCCGCAGGCATGCCGCCGCCTGCGTTCTTCTTCGGCAGTTCGGCCACCATGGCTTCGGTGGTGATCAAGAGTGCCGCAACCGAGGCTGCGTTCTGGATCGCTACGCGAACTACCTTGGTCGGGTCGATGATACCTTTTGAGATTAGGTTGACGTATTCGCCGGTCTGCGAATCGAAGCCGTAGGAATACTGGTCTTTCTCGAGTATCTTGCCGACGATGACGGAGCCGTCCTCGCCCGCATTGATCGCGATCTGGCGCGCCGGATAGGACAGCGCCTTGCGCACGATCTCGACGCCGGTCTTCTGGTCGTCGTTCTTGGTGCGCAGGCCCTTGAGATGCTCGGAGGCCCGGAGCAAAGCGACGCCGCCGCCCGGAACGATGCCTTCTTCAACCGCCGCACGGGTCGCATGCATCGCGTCATCAACGCGATCCTTGAAGCCCGAAGCGCCGCCGCCCGAGAGCCCGAAGCGCGCACGGCGAAAGCCTGTCTCGAA
>JBDTKD010000106.1:0-2721 GCA_039935515.1 Bradyrhizobium sp. | reverse complement strand
GCGAGCGCATCCTGGTCTGCCTCAGCGAGGACCCGCGCGCGGCGGGGCTGGTGCGTTACACCAAGCGGCTGGCGGACCGGCTGCACGCGCCCTGGACCGCGATCGTCATCGAGACCCGGCGCAGCCTGCAATTGACCGACGAGCAGCGCGACCGGCTCGCCGATACCCTGCGCCTGGCCGAGGCGCTGGGCGGCGAGGCGCTGACCATTCCCGGCGTCGGACGCCGTATCGCGGATGACCTCGTGAACTTCGCGCAGGCCAATAATGTGACCCAGATCATCATCGGCAAGGCGACGCGCTCATGGTGGTTTGAGATCCTGCGCGGCTCGGTGGTGCATGATTTGGTACGTCGTGCCGGCAATATCAGCGTCAATGTGATCGCCGGTGACGAACTGCCTGTCTCGCCTGCCGCCAAGACCGCGGTTCAGACGGCGGCGCGGCCCGAGCCATTCGATGCCCGACCGTATCTGATGGCGCTGGCGATCATGACGCTCGGCCTCGTCGCCGCCGAGCTGATCCAGCCGATCTTCGGCATCGAAAACGTCGACCTGGTTTTCCTGACCGCCGTGGTCGGCGTGGCGGTCCGCTTCGGCCTGTGGCCGTCGCTGCTGGCGAGCGTTACCGGCTCGCTGTGCTATAATTTCTTCTTTTTGCCGCCGGTTTACACCTTCACCATCACCGATCCGACCAATGTCGCGGCATTCTTCTTTTTCATGCTGATCGCGATCCTGGTTTCCAATGTCGCGGCGCGCGTGCGCACCCAAGCGGTGGCGGCGATCGGCCGGGTGCGGACCACGGAATCGCTTTACGCTTTCAGCCGCAAGCTTGCGGGCACCGCGACGCTCGACGATGTGCTGTGGGCGACCGCCTATCAGATCGCGCTGCTGCTGGAGGTGCGGGTGGTGCTGCTGCTGCCCGAGGAGGGTGTCCTGACCGTGAAGGCGGGTTACCCGCCGGAAGATCAGCTCGACAAGGCCGATCTTGCAGCGGCGAACTGGGCATGGGGCAACGACCGTCCGGCCGGTCGCGGCTCCGACACGCTGCCGGGCGCCAAGCGCCTGTTTCTGCCGATGCGGACCGGCCGCGGCCTGGTCGGGGTGATCGGCCTCGACGACGACCGGACCGGCCCGCTGCTCACGCCGGATCAGCGGCGGCTGCTCGACGCGCTGGTGGATCAGGGCGCGCTGGCGATCGAGCGGGTGCTGCTGGTCGAGGACATGGATCGGGTCAAGCGCACCGTGGAGTCGGATCGCCTGCGCGCGGCGCTGTTGACCTCGATCTCGCACGATCTCAAGACCCCGCTCGCCTCGGTGCTCGGCGCGGCCAGCACCCTGCGCGATCTTTCCGGCAGTCTTGGCGAGGCCGAAAAGCGCGATCTGCTGGCCACCGTGATCGACGAGTCCGAGCGGCTCAACCGCTTCATTGCCAATCTGCTCGACATGACCAAGCTGGAATCCGGCGCGATCGTGCCGAATACGGCCCTGCACGATGTCGGCGAGATCGTCGGCAGCGCGCTGCGGCGCGCCAGCAAGATCCTGGCCCGCCACAAGGTCTCGCTCGAGCTTGCCGCCGACTTGCCGATGCTGCAACTCGACGCGGTGCTGTTCGAGCAGGTGCTGTTCAACCTCTTGGACAATGCGGCGAAATATGCCCCCGCCGACACCACGATATCGATCCGAGGCGCGCGCGACCGGGATTCGATTTCGCTGCAGATCATCGACGAAGGCGGCGGCATTCCGCCGGGAGAGCTCGAAAGCGTGTTTGACAAGTTCTATCGGGCGCAGAAAGGCGACCATGTCCGTCCCGGCACCGGCCTCGGGCTGGCGATTTCGCGCGGCTTTGTCGAGGCGATGCATGGCACGATCGAAGCCACCAATCGCAGCGATCGAAGCGGCGCCATCCTGACCATCCGTCTGCCGATCCCGGCGGCGTCCGATGCGCTGGACACCGCCGCATGAACGCCACGCCGATCAAGGTCCTGGTCATCGACGACGAGCCGCCAATCCGCAAGCTGCTGCGGATGGGCCTAAGCACCCAAGGCTACGAGATCCTGGAAGCCTCCAACGGCAAGATCGCGCTGGAACTGCTGGCGCAGAATCCGGCCCTGATCATCCTCGATCTCGGACTGCCGGATATCCAGGGTCATGAATTGCTGCGCATGATCCGCGGCCGCAACGACGGCGTGCCGATCGTGGTGCTGTCAAGCCGCGGCGACGAGGCCGGCAAGGTCGCGGCGCTCGATCTCGGCGCCGACGATTATCTCACCAAGCCGTTCGGGATGGACGAATTGCTGGCTCGCATGCGCGCGGCCTTGCGTCATCAACTGCAGGTGCATGGTGAACGGCCGGTGTTTCGATCGGGTCAGCTCTCGGTCGACCTGGTGCGCCGCATCGTCAGGGTCGGCGACAGGGACGTCAAGCTGTCGCCCAAGGAGTACGAGTTGCTGCGCGTGCTGGTGCAGCATGCCGGCAAGGTGCTGACCCACCGGTTTCTCCTGAAGGAGCTGTGGGACGAACTGACCGATGCGCAATATCTGCGGGTCTATGTGCGCCAGCTCCGGCAGAAGATCGAAGCCGATCCGGAACGGCCGCAATTCGTCCTCACCGAAACCGGGATTGGCTATCGGATGCGCGCGGCGGATTAGCGCCGAGTTGCAGAACCGGAACTTTCGCCGCTGACGAGGATTACTTTCGCGCCAACCGGAGAACCATCATGGCACGA
>JBDTKD010000105.1:0-8937 GCA_039935515.1 Bradyrhizobium sp. | reverse complement strand
GGATAGCGGTCAGTCCGTCGGAAGGATGATCGAGCAACATCGTCGTCTCCAGGTTGAGTGGTTTCAGCAAACCTCAGTCTGGCTCCAGACTTGGTCGCTATCCACTCCCCATGGAATCTTCGTCGCTTATGCTCCTCGCAATGACGGCTGAAAACATCCGGACTGCGTGGGTCGGTGTTTCCGGCCGACGGGTTCACGCCCGAACGCCAGTACTACTACTCCGCCGCCTGCGCGTAATCCTGAAGCGGCGGGCATGAGCAGACCAGATGGCGGTCGCCATAGACATTGTCGACGCGCCCGACCGGGCACCAGTATTTGTCGGTTCGCGAGCTTCCCGCCGGAAAACAGCCGTCGCTGCGGGAATAGGCGCGTGCCCAGTTGTCGTCGGCGATATCGTGCACGGTGTGCGGCGCGTGGCGCAGCGGCGAGGCGTCGACCGTCCAACGCCCGGATTCGATCTCGGCGATCTCCCGCCTGATCGCGATCATGGCTTCGCAAAAGCGGTCGAGCTCCGCCTTCGATTCGGATTCGGTCGGCTCGATCATCAGCGTGCCCGGCACCGGAAAGCTCATGGTCGGGGCGTGAAAGCCGTAATCGATCAGCCGCTTGGCGATATCATCGACGGTGACGCCACAGCTCTGTTTCAGCGGCCGCGGATCGACGATGCATTCATGCGCGACCCGGCCCTTGGCGTTGCGGTATAGCACCGGAAAATGCGCATGGAGCCGGCTTGCGATGTAATTGGCATTGAGGATCGCGATCTCGGTGGCGCGCGCCAGGCCTTCGCCGCCCATCATCAGGATGTAGATGTAGGAGATGGTCAGGATCGACGCCGAACCGAACGGCGCCGCCGAGACCGGCCCGGCCATGCGCGGGGCGCTGCCGTCGGTCGCGGGCTGCCCGGGCAGGAATGGTGCCAGATGCGCCTTGACGCCGATCGGTCCCATGCCCGGGCCGCCGCCGCCATGCGGAATGCAGAAGGTCTTGTGCAGATTGAGATGGCTGACATCGGCGCCATAGTCGCCGGGCCGCGACAGCCCGACCTGCGCGTTCAAATTGGCGCCGTCGAGATAGACCTGGCCGCCATGGCCATGCACGATGTCGCAGATCTCGCGGATATGCTCCTCGAACACGCCATGGGTCGAGGGGTAGGTGATCATCATTGCGGCGAGACGCTGCGAATGCCGCTCCGCCTTGGCGCTTAGATCCTCGACGTCGACATCGCCGCGCTGGTCGCAGGCGACCACCACCACCTCCATGCCGGCCATGCTGGCGGAGGCCGGATTGGTGCCGTGCGCCGAGGACGGGATCAGGCACACCTTGCGTTGCGGCTCGCCGCGCGCGGCATGATAGAAGCGGATCGCGAGCAGCCCGGCAAATTCGCCCTGCGCGCCGGAATTCGGCTGCAGCGAGATCGCGTCATAGCCGGTGATGTCGCACAGCCATCGTTGCAGCCGCGCGAACAGCGCATGATAACCCCTGGCCTGCGCGCGCGGCGCAAACGGATGCAGATCGCCAAATTCCGGCCAGCTCAGCGGAATCATCTCGGTCGTCGCGTTGAGCTTCATGGTGCAGGAGCCGAGCGGAATCATCGCGCGGTCGAGCGCCAGGTCGCGATCGCCGAGCTTGCGCATGTAGCGCAACAACTCGGTCTCGGAGCGATGGGCATGAAACACGGGATGGACCAGGAACGCGCTGCTGCGTTTCAGCTCCGGCGGCAGCGCCTCGCGCGCGTCCGCCTCGATTTCGGCATAGGCCAGCCGACCGCCGAACGCGCGCCACACCGCCTCGACGATGTCAGGCGTCGTGGTCTCGTCCAGCGCGATGCCGAGGGTGCGCTCGCCAATGCGCAAATTGATGTTCTCGGCCTGCGCGCGGGCAACGATCTCGTCCCGCTTCGCGCCGGCCTGCACGGTCAGCGTGTCGAAGAACGCCTCTGACCTCGGCGCAAAGCCGAGCCGGCGCAATCCCGCCGCCAGCACCCCGGTCCGGCGATGCAGCTGGCGCGCGATCTCGGTCAGCCCCTCCGGACCGTGATAGACCGCGTACATCGAGGCGATCACCGCCAGCAGCACCTGCGCGGTGCAGATGTTGGAGGTGGCCCTTTCGCGGCGGATGTGCTGCTCGCGGGTCTGCAACGCCAGCCGATAGGCGGGCTGGCCGCGCGAATCCACCGACAGCCCGACGATGCGGCCGGGCAGTGCGCGTTTCAACGCATCGCGCACCGCCATAAAGGCCGCATGCGGTCCGCCATAGCCCATCGGCACCCCAAAGCGCTGTGCCGAGCCGATCGCAATGTCGGCGCCGAGTTCGCCGGGCGAGGCGAGCAGCGTCAGCGCCAGCAGGTCGGCGGCGACGATCGCCAGCGCGCCCTTGGCATGCAGCGCAGCGATCGCCGGCCGCAGATCGCGTACCGCGCCTGAACTGCCGGGATATTGCAGCAGGCCGCCGAACCATTCGGCCTGCGCCAGGTCGGTTGCGGGATCGCCGACAATCAGCTTCCAGCCCAGCGGCTCGGCGCGGGTGCGCAACACCGCCAGCGTCTGCGGATGCACATCGCGGTCGACAAAGAACGACCTTGCTTTTGCCCCCGCGGCGCGCTCGGCCAGCGCCATGGCTTCTGCCGCCGCGGTGGCCTCGTCGAGCAGCGAGGCGTTGGCGATATCGAGCCCGCTGAGATCGCAGATCATGGTCTGGAAATTGAACAAGGCTTCCAGCCGGCCCTGGCTGATCTCCGGCTGGTACGGCGTATAGGCGGTGTACCAGGCCGGGTTCTCCAGGATGTTGCGCTGGATCACCGCCGGCAGGATGGTGCCGGAATAGCCCTGGCCGATCAGCGAGGTGAACACCTCGTTCTGCGCGGCGAGCGCGCGCATATGCGACAGCGCCTCGGTCTCGCTCAAGGCGGTGCCGAGATCGAGCGGCGCCTTCTGCCGGATCGACGACGGCAAGGTCTCGGCCATCAGCGCCCGCAGGCTTTTGGCGCCCACGGTCTCCAGCATCGCCGTGACGTCGCGCGGCGAGGGGCCGATGTGGCGGCGCGCGAAACGGGTGGCGGCTTCTTGCTGTTCGCGGTGTGCGGTCATGGGCCGTTCCTTGCTGGAATGTCGTCGTGCCCCGCGAAAGCGGGGCATCCAGTAATCGTTGAAATCGGTCGTTGAAGCGAAACGTCGCGGCGTACTGGATCGTCCGCTTTCGCGGACGATGACAGCCCGTGCCGGGTTGAGGCTCCCACGCTCGTACTCATGCCGTATGTGCCTTGTACGCGGCCTCATCCATCAGGCCGCCAAGCTCGCTCCGGTCGGCGATCTTCAGCTTGAAGAACCACGCTTTGCCGCCGGCATCCGAATTGACCAGTGCGGGTTCGGCCACGACCGCATCGTTGACCTCAAGCACGTCGCCCGAGATCGGCGCGTAGACGTCGGAGGCGGCTTTGACCGATTCGACTACGGCTGCGGCTTCCGCCTTCTTCAGGCTGCGGCCGACCTTCGGCAGTTCGACGAACACGACATCGCCGAGCTGCGATTGCGCGTAGTCGGTGACGCCGATGGTGGCGACATCGCCCTCGATCCGGAGCCATTCGTGGTCTGAGGTGAACAGCGTGGTCATGACAATCCTTCAGCGTTGGTAGGTATTCGGAACGAACGGCAGCGGCGCGACCCGCAGCGGCAACCGCTGGCCGCGGACCTCGGCGAACACAAGCTCGCCAGCGGCGCAACGCGCGGACGGCAGATAGCCCATCGCGACCGGCGCATTGACGCTCGGCCCGAATCCGCCCGACGTGACCGCACCGATCGGCTCGGCCGCGGCGCCGTCGGCGAACAGGGGGGCGGCCTCGCGCACCGGCGCGCGGCCTTCCGCCTTCAATCCGACGCGACGCCGCGAGGTGCCTTGCTCCAACTCGGCGAGAATTCGGTCGGCGCCGGGGAAACCGCCAGCGCGCGCGCCGCCCTGGCGGCGGCTTTTCTGGATCGACCATTGCAGTGCGGCCTCGACCGGTGTCGTGGTGGTGTCGATGTCGTGTCCGTAAAGGCAGAGCCCGGCTTCCAGCCGCAGGCTGTCGCGGGCGCCGAGCCCGATCGGCCAGACCCCGTCGTGGCCGAGCAGCGTTGCGGCGAGGGCTTCGGCATGTTCGGCCGGAACCGAAATCTCAAAGCCGTCCTCGCCGGTGTAGCCGGAGCGCGAGACGAAACAATCGATGCCGCCGACGCGGCGCCGACCCGCATCCATGAACCGCATCGCGGGCGCCTCTGCACAAAATTTCGTCAGCACCGATTCGGCCCTGGGTCCCTGCAGCGCGATCAGCGCGCGGTCGGCGAGCGATTCGATCTCGCAGGCATCGGACAGGCTGGCGCGCAGATGCGCCTCGTCCGCAGCCTTGCAGGCGGCGTTGACCACCAGGAACAGATGGCTGCCGAAATTCGCCACCATCAGGTCGTCGAGAATGCCGCCGCTGCCGGTGGTGAACTGGGCGTAGCGCTGTCGGCCCGGGGCGACCGCCACGATATCCTGCGGCACCAGCCGTTCCAGCGCCAACGCGGCGTGCTCGATCCGGCCGGATTTCGGGCGCAGCGCGATCTGGCCCATATGCGAGACGTCGAACAGGCCTGCGGCCTTCCGGGTGTGCAGGTGTTCCCGGAGCACGCCGGTGGCATATTGCACCGGCATGGCATAGCCCGCGAACGGCACCATCCGGCCGCCACGGCCGGCATGGAGCCCGTGCAAGGGGGTGTGTTTCAATGGCGTTTCGGCGTCGCGCGCAAGCATCGGGGGCCCTCGCGGTCGATCGGGAACCAGTTTCCCGAAAGACCCGTCGAAGCCCCATCTGTCGCTGTGCCTGAGAGTATTATCCCGTCGGCGGACGCGTCGGGGACCAAACCCCTCGGCGTCTCTTTCCAGATGTCGTCAAGTCACGCGGTCCGTTTGCCTGAGAGTTTCCGGGGCGGTTGCTCCTTCGGCGCCGGCGCTAAAGCCGGTCTCTCCCGACGCGACAGTCTAAAACAGATAGGAACAGAACACGGCGGCGCCAAGCCTGTCAACGCAGCTGCAGCATCCATCCACGGTCCTGTGCTGATGCGGCAAGTACCTGATTCGCTGCACACTTTCTGGACACCGCCGCTACCCTTGTCTAAAAGCGTTTGCGGCGAAACCCGGACCGCTTTGCGATTGGATGGACATGAGCGGCGTTAACGAAATCAGGTCGACTTTTCTGAATTATTTTGCGCGCAACGGCCACGAGATCGTGCCGTCGTCGCCGCTTGTGCCGCGCAACGACCCGACGCTGATGTTCACCAACGCCGGCATGGTGCAGTTCAAGAACGTCTTTACCGGCGTCGAGAAGCGCGCCTATCAGCGCGCCACCACCTCGCAGAAATGCGTGCGCGCGGGAGGCAAGCACAATGATCTCGACAATGTCGGCTACACTACGCGCCATAACACCTTCTTCGAGATGCTCGGCAACTTCTCGTTCGGCGACTACTTCAAGGACCGCGCCATAGAACTGGCGTGGAATTTGGCGACGAAAGAGTTCGGCCTGCCGAAGGACAGACTGACGGCGACCGTCTATATCGACGACGACGAGGCGTTCGAGCTCTGGAAGAAGATCGCGGGGCTTCCCGACTCCCGCATCATCCGGATCGCGGGCGCCGACAATTTCTGGCAGATGGGCGACACCGGCCCGTGCGGTCCCTGTTCGGAAATCTTCTACGATCACGGCGACAAGATTTGGGGCGGGCCTCCGGGGTCGCCCGAGCAGGAGGGTGATCGCTATGTCGAGATCTGGAATCTGGTGTTCATGCAGTTCGAGCAGCTCGAGGGCGGCGTACGTCATCCGCTGCCGAAGCCCTCGATCGATACCGGCATGGGGCTGGAGCGTGTCGCGGCCGTGCTGCAAGGCAAGCACGACAGCTACGAGATCGATCTTTTCGCAGCCCTGATCCGCGCCATCGCCGAGTTGACCGGCGCCGATCCGATGGGACCGCAGAAAGCCTCGCTGCGCGTCATCGCCGATCATCTGCGGGCCTCGTCGTTCCTGATTTCCGACGGCGTGCTGCCTTCGAACGAGGGCCGCGGCTATGTGTTGCGCCGGATCATGCGCCGCGCGATGCGCCATGCGCAGCTGCTCGGTGCCAGCGAGCCGCTGATGTACCGGCTGGTCTGGGCGCTGGTGCGCGAGATGGGCCAGGCCTATCCGGAACTGGTGCGCGCCGAAAACCTGATCGAGGAAACGCTGCGGCTCGAAGAAACCCGGTTCCGCAAGACGCTGGAGCGGGGCCTGTCGATCCTCGACGAGAAGAGCAGCGCACTGAAAAAAGGCGACATGTTCGACGGCGACACCGCGTTCACGCTGTACGATACCTACGGCTTTCCGCTCGACCTGACCCAGGACGCGCTGAAGTCGCGCGGCATCGGCGTCGATGTCGCGGCCTTTACCGATGCGATGGACCGGCAGCGCGAAAAGGCGCGCGCGGCGTGGGCGGGTTCCGGCGATACCGCGACGGAGAATGTCTGGTTTCCGCTGCGCGAGAAACTCGGCAGCACCGAGTTTCTCGGCTACGAGACCGAGACTGCCGAGGGCGTGGTGGCCGCCTTGGTGCAGGACGGCAAGGAAGTCGGCAGCCTCAAGGCCGGCGAGGCCGGCGCGGTGGTCATGAACCAGACGCCGTTTTATGCCGAGTCCGGCGGCCAGGTCGGCGACACCGGCATGATGACCGGCGAGGGCGTGCGGTTTCGCGTCACCGACACCCAGAAGAAGGCCGGCGATCTATTTGTCCATCTCGGCACGGTCGAGCAGGGCACGCTGAAGCCGGCAACCGCGCTGCAGCTCGACGTCGATTACGCCCGGCGCAGCTCGATCCGTGCCAACCATTCCGCGACGCATCTGCTGCACGAAGCGTTGCGCCAGGTGCTCGGCGACCACATCGCGCAGCGCGGCTCGCTGGTGGCGCCGGACCGGCTGCGCTTCGACTTCGTGCATCCGAAGCCGATCACGCCGGAAGAACTCGCCCGGGTCGAGGATATCGCCAACGATGTGGTGCTGGAGAATGACGAGGTTACCACGCGGCTGATGGCGGTCGACGATGCGCGCGATGCCGGCGCCCGGGCGCTGTTCGGCGAGACATATGGCGACGAGGTGCGCGTGGTATCGATGGGCAGGACCGCTCGCGCGCATGGCGAGAACGCGCTCGGCTGGTCGGTCGAATTGTGCGGTGGCACCCATGTGCGCCGCACCGGCGATATCGGTCTGATCTCGGTGACCGGGGAGAGCGCGGTGGCGTCCGGCGTTCGCCGCATCGAGGCGCTGACCGGACGGCATGCCCGCCAACATGCCAACGACACCATCGCGCTGGCGAAGGTGGCGGCAACCGAGCTTCGCACCACGCTGGACGACATGCCGGCGCGGGTCGCCGCGCTGATGGAAGAGCGCAGGAAGCTCGAGCGCGACCTGTCGGATGCGCGCAAGAAGCTGGCGATGGGCGGCGGCGCCGCCGGCTCGGCGCCGGCCGGCAGCATGCGCGAAGTCGGCAATGTCAAGCTGATGGCGCGGGCGATCCAGGGGGTCGAGGCCAAGGACCTCAAGAGCCTGGTCGACGACGGCAAGAAGCAACTCGGCTCCGGCGTGGTCGCCATCGTCGGCGTCACCGAGGACGGCAAGGCGGGCGTCGTGGTCGGCGTCACCGCCGATCTCACCTCGCGCTACAGCGCGGTGGACCTGGTGCGTGCCGCCTCGCAGGCGCTGGGCGGCAAGGGCGGCGGCGGACGACCCGACATGGCGCAGGCCGGCGGCCCCGATGGCGCCAACGCCAATGCGGCACTCGCCGCGATCGAAAAGGCGATGGGCGGCGCCTGAGCCGGCCGATCAAGATCGGCTTCGCTCAGCCCTTGCGCAGGAAAACATACTCCGCGGCATAGGGCATGCTGCGGGAGTCGCCGGCCTTGTCGCAGGCGCCCTCGAGCTTGCCGCCCAACGTGTTGATCCGCTGCACGGTGGTGACGTCGGCCAGCATGCCGCTGCCGCGGTGGGAAATCACGTCGAGCTTCAGCCATGCAATGTCGTTGGCCGTCGCACCCGGCGCGCTGCCGGCGACTTTGCCGACCACCCTGCTGCCGTCGATGTGCTCCCAGGTCGGCCCGGCATAGTGGCGTCCGATGACCTTGCCGCCGGCGGTCAACGCCGCGACCGGCTCGCTGAACGTCCAGGCCAGTTTGCCGTCGGCACCGGCCTTGCACGCGTAGACCTGCGAGCCCTGGGCATGGGTTGAGAGCACGATGGTTTCCCCGGGCGCCGCGATGGCGCCGGGAAGCGGAGTTTCGGCGAACGCGCCCGCCGGCGAACCCGACAGCAGCAGCGCGAGAGCGGCTTTTCCCAGGACATGCATGGTCACACTCTCTCGATTGTCATTGCGAGGAGCAAAGCGACGAAGCAATCCATAGTTTGTCGAATGCGGAGCGGTGGATTGCTTCGCTTCGCTCGCAATGACGGATGACTGTCGAATGTGGGGCGGTGGATGACGCGGCGACGGACAACGCCGTTACGCCGTCATCGCCTTGGTCAGATTGTCGGCGACCTTGTCGAGGAAGCCGGTGGTGGACAGCCAGCGCTGGTCGGCCCCGACCAGCAGCGCGAGGTCCTTGGTCATGTAGCCTTCCTCGACGGTTGCGACGCAGACCTTCTCCAGCGTGCTCGCGAACTTGGCCAGCGCGGCGTTGTTGTCGAGCTTGGCGCGGTGCGACAGCCCGCGGGTCCAGGCGAAGATCGAGGCGACCGAGTTGGTGGAGGTCTCCTTGCCCTTCTGGTGTTCGCGGAAATGCCGCGTCACAGTGCCATGGGCAGCCTCGGCTTCCACCGTCTGGCCGTCCGGCGTCATCAACACCGAGGTCATCAGGCCGAGCGAGCCGTAGCCCTGCGCCACCGTGTCGGACTGCACGTCGCCGTCG
>JBDTKD010000104.1:0-25677 GCA_039935515.1 Bradyrhizobium sp. | reverse complement strand
GTGATGCTGCCGTGCTTTAAACGGGCGCATACGCCTGCGCCGGTCATTTTCTAACAATCGTTCGATTTCTAACAATTGTCAGATTGAATTGCGACGGCCTTCTGCCTAAAGATGGCGATCAATGCTGGCGCCGCGGCCGCCTTGATCCGCAGGCAACCTCGGCGACAGGGAATACCCGTCGATGACGGCATGGCGGTGGCGACGGAGCTGATGCATGGACTTTGATCTTACGCACGAGCAGCGGCAGATCCTGGAATATGGCAATTTGGTCGCACAGAAGTTCGATCGCAAATACTGGATGGAATGCGCCGAGCAGCACGTCTTTCCCGAGGCCTTGTACCAGCGGATCGCCGACGACGGGTTTGTCGGCACCATGGTCCCCGAACAATATGGCGGCGCCGGCCAGGGCATGGTCGAGATGCATCTGTTTCTCGAGGGGTTGTCGAACAACGGCATTCCGCTGCTCAATCTGGTGGTCGGCGCCGCCATGAGCCTCGGCTTCATCGCCAAATATGGCTCAGAGCAGCAGAAGGCGCGCTATCTGCCCGACGCCTGCAAGGGCAAGACCCGCTTCTGCTTTGCGATCACCGAGCCCGATGCCGGAAGCAACACCATCCGCACCAAGACGATGGCGAAAAAGCGCGGCAACCGCTTCGCCCTCAACGGTCAGAAGACGTTTATCACCGATGCCGACGGCGCCGACCGCGCCCTGGTGGTGGCGCGTACTACGCCGCTGGGCGAAACCCAGAAGAAGACCGACGGCTTTACGCTGTTCATTGTCGACCTGAAGGCGAAGGGACTTGAGAAGCAGTACATTCCGGTCAGCATTCCGGCGCCGGAAACCCAGTGGCAATTGTTCTTCGACGACGTCGACCTGGGGCCCGAAGATATCGTCGGCGAGATCGACAAAGGGTTCGGCATTCTGTTCAAGAGCCTCAATCCGGAGCGGATCCTGGTCGGTTCGATCTGCTGCGGCCTGGGCCGCTACGCGCTGAACCGCGCGGTCGACTACGTCAGGCAGCGCAGGGTCTTCAACAATGTGCCGATCGGCGCCTATCAGGGATTGCAGCATCCGCTGGCGAGTGCGCGGACCGACGTCGAAATGGCGTCGCTGATGACGCTGAAGGCGGCATGGATCTTCGATCAGGGCCGCGAGGCCGGCGAATTTGCCAATATGGCAAAGCTCGCAGCCGCCGACGCCGGCATCAAGGCGGTCGACACCGCTCTGCAATGCCATGGCGGCAACGGCTTTACCAGGGAATACGGCATCTTCGATATCTATCCGCTGGTGCGGCTGTTGAAGACCGCGCCGCTCAATCGCGAAATGATTCTCAACTATATCGGCGAGCATGTGATGGGCTTGCCGCGCAGTTATTAGGATTGCCTGCGATGGC
The DNA here is from genome assembly GCA_039935515.1 of Bradyrhizobium sp. Lineage (GTDB taxonomy): Bacteria > Pseudomonadota > Alphaproteobacteria > Rhizobiales > Xanthobacteraceae > Bradyrhizobium. The sequence goes on along the minus strand of JBDTKD010000104.1, from coordinate 24,283 downwards.
CGTCATCAAATCCGAGATTTCCGCCGCGAGCGAGGAATATCGCCGCAATCGGCTGGCCTATGCCGAGCGTATCGCCGATCTGCATGCGCGCCGCGCCGCCGCCGTGATCGGCGGTCCGGAGCGGGCGCGGCGGCTGCACAAGGAGCGCAAGCAGTTGCTGCCGCGCGAGCGCATCGCGGCGCTGCTGGACGCCGGCTCGCCCTTTCTCGAATTGTGCCAGCTTGCCGGCGAAGGCATGTATGAGGGCGTGCCGCCCGGCGGCAGCATTGTCACCGGCGTCGGCATGGTGTCGGGCCGCGCCTGCATGGTCATCGCCAATGATGCCACGGTGAAGGGCGGCACCTATTACGGCATCACCTGCAAGAAGCATGTACGGGCCCAGCGATTTGCCTGGCAGCACTGGCTGCCCTGCGTCACCATGGTGCAGTCCGGCGGCGCCAACCTGCCGGACCAGCCCAGCATCTTTCCGGACGAAGGCCAGTTCGGCTCGATTTTCTACAACCAGATCCGGATGTCGAGCGAAGGCATTCCGCAGATCGCCATCGTCCACGGGCCTTCGACCGCCGGCGGCGCCTACATGCCGGCGCTGTGCGACGAAACCGTGATCGTGCGCAACCAGGGCGCGATGTTCCTCGGCGGACCGCAACTGGTTTATGCCGCGACCCGGGAAGAGGTCGGGATCGAAGCGCTCGGCGGCGGCGAGATGCACAGCCGCGTCAGCGGCGTCACCGACCATCTGGCCGAAAACGACAGCCATGCGATCGCGATCACCCGCGACATCGTCGCCCATCTCGGCGACATTCCACCGCAACGATGGCAGGTCGCGGCGGTGCGCCCGCCGCGCTGCGACCCGAGCGAGATCTACGGGCTGATCAGCGCCGACCCGCGCGTGCCTACCAACAATCGCGACATTGTCGCCCGCCTCATCGACGGCAGCGAACTGCACGAATTCAAGCCGCTCTATGGCGATACCCTGATCACAGGTTTTGCCCGCATCATGGGATTCGAGGTCGGCATTCTCTGCAACAACGGCGTGCTGTTTTCGGAAAGCGCGCTGAAGGCGACGCACTTCATCGATCTCTGCTGCAAGCGCAATATTCCATTGCTGTTCATGGCCGACGTCACCGGCTTCATGGTCGGGCGCGAGGCGGAGGAAGGCGGTATCTCCAAGCACGGTGCCAAGATGATCACCGCGATGGCGAGCGCCAACGTGCCTAAATACACCCTGATCATCGGCAACGCCTACGGCGCCGGATATCTCGCAATGTGCGGCCGCGCCTTCAGGCCGAACGCGATGATGATGTGGCCGAACGGGCGATCCGCGATCATGGGTCCCGACCAGGCCGCCAATACCCTCGCCATGGTCAAGGACGAGGGCCACAAGCGCGACGGAACGAGCTGGACCGACGAAGAGCGCGAAGCCTATCGCGCGCCGGTGCGCACGACCTTCGAGGACTTCGCCAATGCCTACAATTTCGCCCGCAACATTTGGTGCGACATGGTGATCGACCCGCTCGAAACCCGCGAAGTGATGGCGCTGCTGCTCGATCTGGCCGGCCGCCTGCCGCCGCAGGATACCAGCTTCGGTGTGCTCCGGATGTGATGGGAGGATAGCGTCCGGTGTTCAAGAAAATCCTGATCGCCAATCGCGGTGAAATTGCCTGCCGGATTGCGCGAACCTGTCACCGGATGGGAATAGCCGTCGCTGGCATCCACTCCGCGGCCGACGCCGACGCCGTGCATGTCCGGACGATCGGCGAGTCGACCGGGATCGGCGGCGCGGCCGCGGCCGACAGCTATCTGCGGATCGACGCCGTGATCGAGGCGGCGCAGCGCTCCGGCGCCGAGGCAATTCACCCCGGCTTCGGCTTTCTGGCCGAGAATGCCGCATTCGCGCGCGCGGTCGAGCGGGCCGGGCTGGTCTTCATCGGCCCGACCCCCGAGACCATCGAGCGGCTTGGCGACAAGGCGTCGGCCAGGCGCGAAGCCGAGGCAGCCGATGTCCCGACCGTCCCGGGCAGCAGGACGGCAAGCGAAGACGCCGCCGAAATCGCCGGCATCGTTCGTGATCTCGGGCTTCCAGTGATGCTGAAGGCCGCGGCCGGAGGCGGCGGCAAGGGCATGCGTGCCGTGGCCCGGCTGGACGGTCTTGCCGGCGAAATCGAATCCGCGATGCGCGAGGCGAAAGGTGCCTTCGGCTATCCCGGGCTGATCGTCGAAAAACTGATCGAGCGCGGGCGGCATATCGAAGTCCAGATCGCCGGCGACGGCAACGGCCGTGTGATCCATCTGTTCGAGCGCGAATGTTCGCTGCAACGGCGCCACCAGAAGCTGATCGAGGAAGCCCCTGCCGCCAATGTTCCCGCCGCGCTTCGCGACCGGATGGCCGCCGACGCGGTGCGGCTTGGCGAGCGCCTGAACTATCGCGGGGTCGGCACGGTCGAATTCATCCTCAGCGCCGACCGCTACTATTTTCTGGAAGTCAATCCGCGCCTTCAGGTCGAGCACCCCGTCACCGAAATGGTGACCGGCATCGACATCGTCGAGACCATGCTGCGGATCGCCGCCGGCGAGGGATTGCCGCTGGCCCAGCGCGAGGTGCAGCTCCGCGGCCATGCCGTCGAGGCGCGGCTATGCGCGGAGGATCCGGCGAACAACTTTCTGCCGTGCTCCGGGATGCTCGCTTATGTTCAATTTCCAGCCGACGGCATTCGCGTCGAGACCGGCGTCGAGAGCGGCTCGGTAGTCTCGCCCTATTACGATTCAATGCTCGCCAAGCTGATCGCCTGGGCCGAAACCCGTGACGAGGCGCTCGACCGGCTGGGGCGCGCGCTCGACGAGACCTCGATCTTTGGCATCACGACCAACCAGGCGTTTCTCAAACGCCTGATCGACCTGCCCGCGACGCGCAGCGCCACCTTCCATACAAGGCTGATTGACGAGCAGATCGACCAGCTCGTAGACACGGCAAAGGGTCCGGACATCGAGGCGCTGGCGCTGGGGGCCTGTTTCTGGATGATGCGGCAGCGCCAGCCCGCCAGTTGCGGCCCATGGCAATCGCGCGAGACCACCGGATGGCACATGGCGACCGGCGACGACGGACTTTCGTCGATCCCGGTCCTGCATCTCGAGGCCTCGGGCGTAAGCGCCGAGATCCGGTTTGCCCCGCGACAGGGTGACGGCAGCATGATCGTCGGCGTCAACGATGACAAACTGCCGGTCCGATTGATCCCGCTGGAAAACGACCGTTTCACCGCCATCGTCGGGACCCGCCGCGAGACGGTGCGGATTTGCCAGCAGGACCAGACCATCTTCGTCCACGACATCCGTGGCGTCCACACCCTCTCGGCGATTCCCTATCTCAGCTATATCAGCGCCATCGCGGAGACCAGCGGCGAATTGCGCGCGCCGATGATGGGCATGATCCTGAGAGTGAACGTTGCGGTCGGAGACCGCATCAAGGCGGGAGAGGTCGCGGCGATCCTGGAATCGATGAAGATGGAATTGCGGATCTGCAGCGAGACCGACGGCCTCGTCACCGCGGTCCATTGCCGGGCCGGCGAGATCGTCGAACGCAATGCGATCGTCGTGGTGGTCGACCCCGGCTAAACTGGCTGGATTTCGCGACAAAGGGAGTGCTGGCAGATGGATTTGGGCCTGAAAGACAAATCGGTGGTGATCACCGGCGGCGCCTCCAATATCGGCCGCGGCATCGTGCTCGCCTTCGCCGGTGAAGGCGACCATATCACGGTGGGCGATCTCGATGATGAACAGGCCGAAAAGGTCGCCGAACTGGCGAGGAAAAAGGGCGCCGCGAGCGTTCAGGTCGTCAAGACCAACGTCACCGACCTGGACCAGGTCAAGGCGATGTTCAAGGCCGCGACCGACAGGCATGGCACGGTCGATGTGCTCGTCAACAATGTGGGCTGGGACCAGTTCATGTTCTTCACTCAGACCACGCCGGAGCTCTGGCAGAAGATCATCCAGATCAACTATGTCGGCGTGCTCAACTGCACCAAATGCGTGCTCGACATCATGATCCCGAACAAGGCCGGCGCCATCGTCTCCATCAGTTCCGACGCCAGCCGTTCGGGCGAGCCGCGCGAAGCGGTCTATGGCGGCGTCAAGGCTGCGATCAACTCGTTCATGAAGACCATCGCCAAGGAGAATGGCCGCTACGGCATCCGCTGCAATGTCGTCTGTCCCGGCGTCACGGTGCCGCAAGCGGCCGACGAAATCGGCGGCGCCAGCATGTGGAATAAGACCGAGTCGTTCTTCACGCCGGAGCAGTTCGAGAAGATTGCGAAGACATTGCCGCTGCGCAAGCTCGGCCGCGCCGAGGATACCGCCAACGCCGTGGTGTTCCTGGCCTCTTCGGCGGCGGGCTATATCACCGGCCAGGTGCTGTCGGTCTCGGGCGGATATACCATGATCGGCTAGACCTGCCGCCGCGATCCGAGATCACGGCCGCGCAGGGGAGAAGAGCCAGCGCCATCTGCTGGCGATCTCCCGGCGAAAATCCGTCAGCGAGCCGGTGACGGACGTTCTCGTGACGCGCGGCAACCGCGAGGTGGTGCACTCGGCAGCGAGCAACAGCGGCGCGCGATTGTCGGAGTTCGGCTGTTTGAAGCTGATCAAGCGCTCCGAGACCGATTCCATTCTCGCCGAGAATCTCGGGCTGCGGACCGACATCCCCCGACATCTATTCCAGCAAATGATTGCCAAGGCGTCGGATGACGTCCGGAAGAAGCTGGAGTTGGAGTACCCTGCGATGGCGGCTCAGGTTCAGGCGCTGGTGAGCGATGTCACCGGCGCCATGCAATCCAAATTCGGTCCAGCGTCAAAGGTCTATTTCGCGGCCAAGAAGGCCGTCGCCATCCACCCTCGGGCTGTTTTTCCAACAAATTCCGGTACCCGGGCGAAGGGGCCGAGCGTCCTCCAATTGGTTCGGAATCCAAATAGGAGCATTATAACCTTGACAAAGCAGGCTCCTATGTCTAGTTCCAATGCCGCCCCGGTAGGGGATGGCGCGCCCGAATTGGTTAAAAATATCGCTAGGATGGTTAGCGAGTGGGAAATGAGCGATGAACTGCCGACTGAATTTGCCCAGCGCGTGGTTGATTTAGTCAGCTTTCAAATCGTCCCAAACCTGGTTGGCCAACGTTAGAAGTTCATTTCCGATTTGGCCAAAGCGGCTGGCGTTCTCGTAAATGCCGGCCGTTGTAAGGGTGAACGGTTTAATGATTCGATCGGCCGTTTTAGTCCGAAGTAAGCGCGTCATTTTAGCCTCACCAGACCCGATGAAATGTTGGAAAGTGCCGTGGATAATATCGTGACGGCTTTCCGAGGCGATTTTGACTTGGTCTAGTAGGGTAGAAGCTACTAGATGGTAGGGAGCCAACGCCGCAATTTGTCTGAAGCATCGTCGCAGATATTTGATTTTTCGTTCCAGCGACCACGGCGCTTCGGTATCAATTTGATTGCCTCCTGCGTCGTGGATGGCGATAACAAGAAATTCTAGACCGTTCTCAATGAACGCCCATGATGTTGTATGCCAACCAATAGCAGCGAAGAATTCTTGATTGGGTGTGGTATGATTAGCCATGGCTAAACCTGACCCTTCGAAAGAAATCGAATTCCACTCCGACGCATGGGCGCGCTTTGAGCGAGCTGCGGGGGCTGTGGTGAAATCGCCGCCGCAGCATCGGATAGTGAAGAAGAAAGCCAAGGCCAAAGCTCAAGTCGGTAAATCTGGAACCAAGAAGAAGCCAGCGGCGCCTCGTTTGATAGAGAAATGAAATGGAACCGTCGTTTCTTTCCCGATTATCGGCCAAACGTATGTCACATTGAGGATTACGTCTGGTGCTTGAACGTCAATGCTTTCTGATGCGAGGGCGCGCGTTACTGCGGTGCCCGCAGATAGCAAAGCAATCGGTTTCAAGTTGTCTCCCCTTGTCATCCTGCCGATGTAGACATGCCCGCCACCAAGGGCGAAGCCAAATCTGACATTATAAATCGGGACATGGCCGACATTTTTTATAAGAAGTTGGGTTGAGAGCGTTTGAGACGGATCAAGATTTACGCTTGGTTCTACCGTGATTTGTGGTCTCAACCAAAAATATAAACCTACAACCGAAATTAGGGGGCCTGCAAATGCCCAAAACTCTTTCCATCCCCACCAAAGTAATGATCGGAATTTTTCTTTTCCCGTGGGCTGGGTATGCGATGATTTGGGCTCTTCTTCTATTGTTTTACTACCTAGATTGTTTGGTTCGGACAGCTGGCTGGGTAGTCTAGACGGTTTCTTCTGGTGTTTAAGTTTTGGAGGCTTTTTCATTTTGTTTCTTGCGCCATCGCATGAATCGCGACGCCCTAAGCTTGAACGTCTTTTGCGTTAGGCCGTCGATAGGTCAGGCGCTTGCCGCTGATGCCCTTGGCGAGTTGGTCGGCGCGGTCGGTATCGTTCACGCCCAGCGCAACGCGGTTGTTATGGCGGAAGTCAAATTCCGCCAGATAACGGTGCAAGTGCTTTTCGCTGCAATGCTGGTAGGTACCTTTCATTCCACGCTTGAAAACTGAGAAGTAGCTTTCAATCGTGTTGGTCGTAATCAAACGTTCGCCATCGTAGCGAGCATATTCCTCGCTCTTGTGGTCAACCGTTTCGTGGCTCGCAAACTCTTTGCCTACAGTCCTGTACCAAGCGGCGCTATCGGTCATCAGGCGCGCTTCCTTTGAAAGGTTTTCGCGGACAATCGGCGTGACTTCGCTGGCGTTGGCGGCGGCGATATGGAAGCTGCGGACTTGCCCGCTCTCACGATCCAGTAGGGATAGGACGGCGTTCTTGTGGTAGCTGCCAGAACGGACCTTCACGCCTTTGACGCGTCCAATAAATGTTTCATCCACTTCAACCGGTCCGCCGCCTTGGCCCATCGGAGGCAGCAAGCCGCCGGTACGCATGGCCTCGCGCAGGCGATGCATCAGGAACCAAGTCGATTTGTAGCTGATGCCGAGCATACGGTGAACTTGATGGGCGCTAACGCCCTTCTTGGATGCCGTCATCAGGAACAGCGCCGCAAGCCACTTGGTCAGCGGTATCTTGGAGCGTTCGAATACCGTGTTCACGGTCGCGGTGAATTGCTGGCGGCATTCCGGCTCGTTGCACTGGTAGACACCGGGACGGTGGGCTTTGCCTTCCAGCTTGGTGAGCTTGTCCTGATCGGCGTTGCCGCAATGCGGGCAAACCCGACCGTTGGCCCAGACGCGGGCTTCAAGCCATTCGCGGGCCTTGGTTTCGTCTTGGAAGATCGGGTTTTTGAGTAGGTCGGCCATGGCAATTGCTCCAGAATGCAAGGATTCTAGGGGCTGTGGCCTGCTTTGTCAAGGTTATAATTCTCCCAAATAGACTCTAAAAAGATACTTTTCAGTACACCGTTTAACGGCTAGCTTTTTGGCATGGCCACAGAAAAAGCCGAAACCGACCGTGTTCCGATTACGCTGGCGCTCTCCACCATTGCCTATCTCGAAAAACTGGTGAGGCAGGGCACCCACGGCACCAGCGTTCCCGGCGTCGCGAAGACCCTGATCGAGGAAGGCATTCGGCTCGCCATCAAGGACGGGCTGCTTGCGATCCGCGACAACGGCAAGACGCCCTGAAGCGGTGGCTTCCGAGGCGGCGGTTCCGACGACCATAAGGCCAGCAGGATTCGGAGCCATCACTCATAGCTTGGGACCATCAGCATGTTCGCCAACAAACCGACCTGGACCGACGAACGCGTCGAACTCCTGAAACGCCGCTTTGAAGCCGGGTTATCCTGCCGCCAAATTGCCGATGACATCGGGGTCAGCCGCAACGCCGTCATCGGCAAACTCTCCCGCCTCAATCTGACCCGCGAAAAAGCCCGCGATGCGCGGCGTCCGGCGCCAAAGGCCGCCGCGAAGGGACACCGCCCGGGAACCGTGCCAAGGCTGCGCTGCCAGATGCGGCTGGCGTTGTACGCCGAGCCGCAGCCAGCAGCCGATGATGAGCCGATCCACAACGGACACTGCTGCTCCTTGCTCGAATTGAGCGATGCAAGATGTCGCTGGCCGATCAGTACCCCGGGGGCCGACGATTTCCGCTTCTGCGGCAACACGCCGGTCGAAGGCCTGCCCTATTGCGCGGGCCACACCCGGCTCGCCTACCGGCCAGGCTACCGCCCGCGCAGCGCGCGGGGGTGACGCCGGAGCTCTCGTTCGGCACGCGGTTGTCACCCATGTCGTAGGTACGGCGTGTTACCCATGTGTCCGGGCCGGACAATGAATTTATTGGAGCGGGCGAAGGGATTCGAACCCTCGACCCCGACCTTGGCAAGGTCGTGCTCTACCCCTGAGCTACACCCGCATCCGAGAAGCTGGCGGCGATGGGTGCGCCGACAACGGGCAGAGCTATGCCAAATGCGGCCCATGAATGCAACAACCCTCGGAAGGCCGGAACCTGCGGTTGGCCGGAACGGCCTGTCAGCGCTTGGGAAAAGCGCCAAACCACCGCAAATCGGCCTTGACGATGCTCGTCGGCCCCCGATTGCCGTCGCGGCGGAGCAGGCGGTCGGACCGATTGAAATTCCGACCCCAGCCGCCACTTAGGAGAAGACAAGCTCCGAACCCGTCGGGCCGTGCTAGAACCGGCCGAACCCGACAGGACACCAGACGAGGGATCCCGTGACGATAGTAGAGCAGGGCAGCGGTCCGGCGCCGCAGGCGGCGGAAGGTCTGATCAAGGAGACGACGACCCAGACCTTCGTGAAGGATGTCATCGAGGAATCGAAGCGCCAGCCGGTGCTGATCGACTTCTGGGCGCCATGGTGCGGCCCCTGCCGTCAGCTCACGCCGATGCTCGAGAAGGCGGTCCGGGCCGCCAACGGCAAGGTCAAGCTGGTCAAGATGAACATCGACGACCATCCGACGATTCCGGGCCAGATGGGCATCCAGTCGATCCCGGCCGTGATCGCCTTTGTCAACGGCCAGCCCGCCGACGGCTTCATGGGCGCGGTGCCCGAGAGCCAGGTCACCGCCTTCATCGACAAGCTCGCCGCCGGCGTGAAGGGGGCTGACGAACCCAACGTCGCCGAAATTCTCCAGGAGGCCGAAGCGGTGCTGGCGGAAGGCGATCCGGCCACCGCGGCGTCGATCTATGCCGAAGTGCTGGCCGCCGACGCCACCAATATCGCCGCGCTCGCGGGGCTCGCGAAATGCTATGTCGCCACCGGCGCCATCGAGCAGGCGAAGCAGACCCTTGCGATGGTGCCGGAATCGAAACGCGGTGACGCGGCGGTCAAGGCCGTGCAGGCCTCGCTCGATCTCGCCGAGCAGGCCGAGGGGCTCGGCCCGGTGACCGAACTGGAACAGAAAGTCGCCGCAAACCCGCTCGATCATCAGGCGCGATTCGACCTTGCGACCGCGCTCAACGCCAGCGGCAAGCGCGCCGAGGCCACCCATCAGCTGCTCGAAATCGTCAAACGTGACCGCAAATGGAATGAAGATGGCGGGCGCAAGCAGCTGGTGCAGTTCTTCGAGGCGTGGGGTCCGACCGATGAAGCCACGGTCGAGGGGCGAAAGCGGCTGTCGACGATCCTGTTCTCTTGAACCATCTCGATCAATCGGGACCGCAAATGTCGATCAATGCCGAATACCGCGGACCCGGCGAACTAGCCCAGGTGATTCCGGTGTTTCCGCTGCGCGGCGCCTTGCTGCTGCCGCGCGGCCAGATGCCGCTCAACATTTTCGAGCCGCGTTATCTCGCCATGGTCGACGATGCGCTGCGCGACAGCCACCGGCTGATCGGGATGATCCAGCCGGACGGGTCCCATTCGCAGGACGAGGCGCGGCCGGCGCTGTTTCGGGTCGGCTGCGTCGGACGCATCACCCAGTTCGCCGAGTCCGGCGACGGCCGCTACATCCTCGAACTCACCGGCATCACGCGTTTCAGGGTGCTCGAGGAAATGACAGTCTTGACCGCCTATCGGCAATGCAGGGTGGATTACTTCCCCTACCTCGACGATTTCACCGCACGCAAGGGCGAGGAAGCGGTCGATCGCGAGGCGCTGCTCGAAGTGCTGACGGACTTCCTGAAAGCCAACGATCTCAAGGTCGACTGGGAAGGCATCGAGAACGCGCCCAACGAGGCGCTGGTGAACGCGCTGGCCATGATGTCGCCCTACGGCCCGGCGGAAAAACAGGCGCTGCTCGAAGCGCCCGACCTGAAGACCCGCGCCGAGATTTTGATTGCGGTCACCGAGATGGATCTGGCCAAAAGACGCACCAGCGGCGACCCGCCGCTGCAATAGGGTCCTACGTCGACAACGGCATTGACGCGTCCGCGCCGGGAACTTCTAATCCGCTTTCCATGACCTTCGACCTGACTTTCGGTGCAAGCCCGTGCCATCCCGGAAGGAAATCGAGATCGCGCCGGGCCTGCCGGCGAAAGCGGCGTTCCAGTCGATTGCCTCGGCGTGCCTGCAACAGATCCTCGCCAACAAGCCGGCAATCCTGGCCGGTGATCCCGAAGGGATCCACCAGATGCGCGTCGGCTTGCGTCGCCTGCGCACGGCAATTTCGCTATTTGCGGATATTGCTGTCGACGCCAAAATGCCCGCCATCAAGCGGGAGCTGAAATGGCTCACCAGCGAGCTCGGCCCCGCGCGCGAGTTCGAGGTTTTCCTGACCAGGGTGGTGGCGCCGCTCGGCAAGCAGCACACAAGGCTGAGCGGGATGCGCACCCTGTCGCGCGATCTGGCAGACCAGCGTGAGGCCGCCGTCGCGCGCGCCTTGGCGGCGGTGTCGTCGCGGCGGTTTCGCGAGCTGACGAGAAATGTCGCCGCGTGGATCGAAACCGGGAGCTGGCGCGAGCCGCGCAGCAAGCTCGCGCGCGATCGCCGCGAGCAGCCGATCGAGACCGTGGCCCGCGCGCAGCTCAAGCGGCGCTGGAAGAAGATCCGGAAACGCGGCCGGCGGCTGGCGCATCTCGATCCGCGCGCGCGGCACGAGCTGCGCATCCGAGCCAAGAAACTGCGCTATGCGACCGAATTCTATAAGACGGTGTTTGCCGGGAGAAAGCAGGCGAAACGCCGCGTGGCCTTTCTGTCGGCCTTGAAGCAATTGCAGGAATGCCTTGGCGAGCTCAACGATATCGCCGTGCATGGGAAGCTGACAACGGGGATCGTCGAGGCGACGGCGACCCCAACCGCACGGCCGTCCCGGCGGGTCTTCGCCGCCGGACTGTTGGCGGGCCATGAGGAAGCCCGCTTCAAGCCGCTGCTCGCGGCGGCCGAACACGCCTTCGCTGCGTTCGAGAAGTCGGCGTCTTACTGGAAATAGAAGGCTGACGACGCACCCGCGCGCCAGCGCAATTTCGACATCCTTCGAGACGCATCGCTTCGCGATGCTCCTCAGGATAAGGTCTTGGACCCTCATGGTGAGGAGCCGCGCCTTGCGCGGCGTCTCGAACCACGAGGCCCTGGAGAAGCGGCAACGATTCGAGTGAACCGGAAAACGCTTTAATAGCCGGCCAGCGCCAGCGCGACCACCGTGCTCAGCGCGAGCCAGCCAAAATGCCGGCCGCGCGTTGCCCAAGCGTTGGCGAGCGCGGCAAAGGCAAATACACAGGACATCGTCGCGACAATCCAGTGCCGCGCCGGTTCCGACCCCAGCCATGGCGCCGCGATCAGCAGCACGCCGCCGCCGATCCAGGCCACCGTTCCGGCCTGCCAGACCAGCCGGATCAGGGTCCGCGCCCACGCCGGCTCGATGGTGGCGCGTGCGAACACCTTGGTCTCGCCGAGCACGCCATGAATCAGCGCCACCGCGATTGCGGCCAGCCCGGCAGCTTGCAGCAATCCATTTTGCATCGGATCCTCTCCATACATTACTGTATGGTTGGCTTACCGGACCGGCTGGCCAGCGTCAATACAGTCGTGTATGGTGGATTGTCGCAGGGGAAACGCATGACCGATCAACTTTCGGCAACCGACTGGCTCGACCAGGGCCTCAAGACGCTGACCCGCAGCGGCTTCACGGCGCTAAAGGCCGAGCCGCTGGCGAAGGCGATGGGGGTGTCGCGCGGCAGCTTCTACTGGCACTTCGCCGACGTCGGCGCGTTCCACGCCGCGATCCTCCGGCATTGGCGCGAGGTCGCGGCCGAGCAGATCATTGCCGATCTCGAGGCTGCGTCCGACAGCGACGTCGCCTTGCCGCTGCTACTGCGCCGTGCGTTCGGCGCCAGGCTTTCGCTGGAGAAGGCGGTTCGAACCTGGGCCACGTTCGACCCGGCGGCGAGCGCCGCCGTGCTGGCCATCGACCGGCGCCGGCTGGGTTACGTGGAAAGGCTGCTGCTTGCATCCGGGCTTTCGCCGCAGGTGGCCAGCGCCCGTGCGCAGATTCTGTACTGGGCATTCGTCGGATTCGCGCTTTCAGACAAGCCGTTGCCGCGGGCAAAACAGGCAGCGATGCTCGACGAATTACTGCGGATGGCGGCGCGATGACGCCATCCGGCTACCCCCGGCGATCGAATATGCTAAGGGATCGAGCGACCAAGCCGGAGGCCCCTGCATGACATCCCCGCCCGAACGCCTTGAAGGCACCGTCGACCCCAAGCTGCTGGAAATCCTGGTCTGTCCGATGACCAAGGGCCCGCTCGAATTCGACGCCACGCGGCAGGAGCTGATTTCGCGCTCGGCCAAGCTCGCCTATCCGATCCGCGATGGTATCCCAATCATGCTGCCGGAAGAAGCCAGGAAGATCGACTAGCGCATGCGCGCCCCGACAATGCTTTGGGTGGTCGCGATCCCAGTTCTCTTCGGTATGACCATGAACGCCGCCGCTGACGAAAGCCGGATCCGCGTCGGCGCCATCGACGCCGTGCTGACGATCCCGCCTGCGGTTGAACGGCCACCGGTCGCGCTGCTGATCGCGGGCTCCGGCACCACCGACCACGACGGCAACGGACCGCAGTTCAAGCCTGCGACCTTGAAGAAGCTCTCGGAGCAACTGGTGGCGCGCAAGATCGCCACCCTGCGCTACGACAAGCGCGGGTCCGGCGGATGGAAGCCGGAATTCGGACGGCCGGAAGATTTCCGCTTCAAGGACTATGTCGACGATGCCGTGGCGCTGGTGAATTACCTGCGCGGCAGCGGAAAATTTTCCAAACTGGTGCTGGTCGGCCATAGCGAGGGCGGCCTGGTCGCGATCCTGGCCGCACGGCGGGTCCCGATCGACCGGCTGGTGTTGCTGGTCACCGCCGCGCGGCGGCAGGGCGACCTGATCAAGGCGCAGCTCGAGAAGAAGCTGGCGCCGGACGTGCTGGCACCGATCGACAAGGCGATCGACGCCATCATGGCCGGGCAGATCGTCGATCCACCGCCACCGGGGCTGTCGATCCCGCCGTCGATGCAGCCCGGCATCGCCTCGGCATTCACCGAGGATCCGATCGATCCCCTGAAGAAGATCGAACAGCCGACGCTGATCATCGGCGGCGGCCGCGACCTGCAGGTGGCGCGGGTGGATTTCGCGGCGCTTTCCGCTGCCTCGCCGGTGGCGAAAGCCGCCTGGCTTCCCGACATGAACCATGTACTGGTCGACGTGACCGACGATGCCGATGATTTCGCCGCCTACAACCAGCCGGAGCGGGCGCTGGATCCGACGCTGATCGAACCCGTCGCGGCCTTTATCCTCGCAAGTGACGCGGCGAAGTGAGGTGGATCCGCTATTACCGTCGCAATGACGGTGAGAATCGTAGCCCGGATGGAGCGAAGCGTAATCCGGGAATCGAGATGCGGATGAGACGGCCCCGGATTGCGTTCGCTCCATCCGGGCTACGGGTGCCTACGAGTTAGCCTACAGCGCTTCGCCCTTCAGCAGCCGCGGCACCTCGCCGGCCAATCCGGCCGCCTGGCGGATGAACATGCTTTTCAGCGGCGGCGCGCGATCGACCAGTCCAAGCCCGATATCGCGCATCGTGCGCAGCAGCGTCGAGCGGTTCGAGAACAACAGATTGAGCGAATTGGTGGCGAGCCCCATCGCCATGGTGTCGAACCGCCGCCAGCGCTGGTAGCGATCGAGCACGTCGGCCTGGCCGAGATCGATGCCGAGCCGAGCCGCATCGACGATCACTTCGGCGAGCGCCGCCACATCCTTGAGGCCCATGTTCAGCCCCTGGCCCGCGATCGGATGAATCACATGCGCGGCGTCGCCGACCAACGCCAGCCGCTCGCCGATAAAGGAGCGGGCGACGAAATAGCCCAATGGAAATGCGCGCGGCCGGTCCAGCGCCTTGATCTCGCCGAGACGCAGCCCGAAACGCTGCTCGAGCTCGCGGTGGAATTCATCCTCGCCGAGCGCGACGATCCGCGCCGCCGCGCCGCGCTTTTCGGTCCACACCAGCGAGGAGCGCCTTCCCGACAGCGGCAGGATCGCAAACGGCCCGGCGGGAAGGAAATGTTCTTCGGCACGGCCGTGATGGTCACGCTCATGACCGACCGTGACCACGATGCCGGATTGATCGTAGTCCCAGCCATGGGTGGCGATGCCGGCGCGCTCGCGCAGCTTCGAACGCGCGCCGTCGGCCGCAACCAGCAGGCTCGCCGCGATGGTGCTGCCGTCGGACAGCGTTACTTCGACGCCATCGGCACGAGTATCGAACGTCGTCACCGCCGCCGGACGCAGATCGATGCCCTCGGCTTCCGCGCGCTGCACCAGCGCATCGATCAAATGGCGATTCTCGACCATATGCGCGAACGGCTCGCCCGGTTCGACATCGCCCGCGAAGGTCAGGAAGACCGGACGGGTCGCATCCTCCAGCTTCGAGTCGGTGACGACCATGTCGAGGATCGGCTGCGCTCCGGCCGCGACCTCATTCCACACCCCAATGGCATCGAACAGACGGCGGCAGGCCGTGACGATGGCGGTCGCGCGTGGATCGCGGCTTGGCTGTGTCGCCAGCGACGGATCGGCAACGATGATCGCGATATCGGTGCCAAGGCCCTGGCGCAGCGCCAGCGCCAGCGCCAGCCCCGCCAAGGCGCCCCCGCCGATAACAATGCTTCGCTGTGCCGACATCGGAACCTGCTCGAGATACCCTTGCCCCCGGACTATAGCTGGGCGAAACAGGGTGGCGAAGCAAGGGGCTGCATGATCGTCATTCCCGGTTCGTTCGCAGAGCCTGTCATCGGGGCGGCCAAAAGCCGGGCCGGTCGGCTTATGCCCCGGAATGATGAAAATCGAAGGCGCTGCCGTGTCCAAAGGCCTGATTGACCTGATTTCCATTCTCGATCTCGAGCCGCTCGAGGTGAACCTGTTTCGCGGCAACAGCCCGAAAACGAGCTGGCAACGGGTATTCGGCGGCCAGGTGATCGGACAGGCGATGGTGGCGGCGTGCCGCACCGTCGAGGGCCGCCTGCCGCATTCGCTACATTGCTATTTCATCCTGCCCGGCGATCCCCAGGTTCCGATCATTTACGAGGTCGAGCGGCTGCGCGACGGCAGGAGCTATTCGACTCGCCGGGTCAGCGCGATCCAGCACGGCCAGGCGATCTTTTCGATCATGGTGTCGTTTCATGTCGAGGAACAAGGTTCGTTCGATCACCAGGACCGGATGCCCGACGTTCCGCCGCCGGAAAAGCTCACCGCCGAGGAGGTGGCGAAACAGCCGATGTTTCGCGAAATGCCGGACTTCATCCGCCGCTATTACGAATCCGACCGCCCGATCGAACTTCGCCCGGTCGAACTCGGCCGCTATTTCGGCCAGAAGATCGATGACGGTCGCATCCATGTCTGGATTCGCACCGCGGCCAAGCTACCCGACGATCCGGCGCTGCATATGTGCGCGCTGGCCTATGCGTCGGATTTCTCGCTGCTCGATGCGGTCATGGCGCGCTACGGCCGCACGCTGTTCGACAAGCGGATGATGCCGGCGAGCCTCGATCACGCGATGTGGTTTCATCGGCCGTTCCGCGCCGACGAGTGGCTGCTTTACGCCCAGGATTCGCCGAGCGCGCAAGGTGGGCGCGGCCTGACCCGCGGCATGATCTTCAAGCCTGACGGCACGCTGGTGGCCTCGGTCGCGCAGGAAGGCTCGGTCCGCGAGCGCAAGTAAGGCTGCTAACTAGGCGTCCAGAAACTCTTTCGCCGTGAAGAGAGATTCAAATGGAATGCCTTTTTCTTTATAGAACTCCGCGGCCCCTTCCCCTCGATCGACGACCGAAAGTATTAAAATTACATTCGCTCCTGCTTTTCGGGCTTCCTCGACCGCGATCATGGCAGAGGCTCCAGTGGTGGTCACATCCTCCAGGATGACCACATCCTGGCCACGCAATTCGTCCGGCATGACGCCTTCCAACTTCCGCATGGTGCCGTGCGTCTTTGCTTCCGACCGAACAAAGAAAGTCGGAATCGGACGTCCCTTTTGATAGCTTACAACTGCGATAGGGCCGAGCAGAGGAACCGCTCCGATCGCAAGACCACCCACGTAACCTACTTGCTTCGGATCCAATCGACCCAGGATTAGCTCGGCGAGTGCGTTGGCGCCCTCGGGCATCAACATTGTCGGCTTCATATCGAAGTAAAAGTCACTTTCCTTGCCTGATGCAAGGGTGATTTTCTTTCGGCCAAATGACCGCTGCTTGATGATGTCGAACGCTTTTTGGCGGTGCTTTTTTTGCTCAAACATCGGGTCGCGCTCGTTCGATACGGCGATGTGGGGGCCATTTTGTTCCATCATTTTGCGAGGGTGAGAGCCGCTCTATACTCTCGACGAATCGGCAATACAATGAATCGAAGGGCTTTTAGCGTCAAATGACCCCCTGTATGTCGAGTCAAATTCAGACTCAATCCACAACATTTTGTTGCTATATGAGTCTTTTCTAGCAGCGGCAACGTCATTTCGCGAGAAAAGTTGCTCGCCTTCTACCTGATAACCTCTCCAAAGCAGGTGCTGTCCTGGCCTTGATCGCACCGGACCACGCCACGAGTGAGCCGGACAGGCAGCAAAGCCGACAGGTTGAAAGCCGACAGGTTGGAAGGTGGGTTCGCTGTCTAATGCCGGGTTTTCAGCCGGCTTGGGTGCCGGCGATCGGGCCGGGGGCGAGACGGCAATTGCTTTTTCGGTCGGGTCTGCAAACTTTTTGTGCCATTTGCACAGAAAGATGCCAAACTTGGCTGAACCTGGCTTTGGTGTGGCCGGGTTTTGCGAATTCCCCGGATAATGAAGGCCTGACCATGAAGCTCGTCGTCGCAATCATCAAACCCTTCAAGCTCGACGAGGTGCGCCAGGCGCTGACCGCGATCGGGGTCAGCGGCATGACCGTGACCGAGGTCAAGGGCTACGGCCGCCAGAAGGGCCACACCGAGATCTATCGCGGCGCCGAATATGTGGTGAATTTTCTGCCGAAGCTGCGGATCGAGGTCGCGGTCACGTCGAACCTTGCCGAGAAGGCGGTCCAGGTCATCACCGCGAGCGCGCGCACCGGCCAGATCGGCGATGGCAAGATCTTCGTGACGCCGATCGACAACGCGCTGCGAATCCGCACCGGCGAAACCGACAGCGACGCACTTTAAAAGCGTTTTCGAGCGAAGTGGGTACCGGTTCGCGTGAAGAAAACGCGTCAAAACAGGAAACTAGGGCTCATACGAGTCAGTCGCATCCGGCAACGGGGCCTGGAGCGCGATCGATGAAATCATAACCGGCTGGGAAGAGACCATGGGGGCACTGTCGTGTCGTGCAGCGAAGCTCGCTGCAGCGATCAGTTTTGCGGCGATCATCTCGTTTTCGACACCGGCGCTGGCGCAAACGCCCGGGATCAGCGCCGCCGACACCGCTTGGATGATCGTCGCGACGGCCCTCGTGCTGATGATGACGATCCCGGGGCTTGCGCTGTTCTATTCCGGCATGGTGCGCAAGAAGAACGTGCTGGCGACGATGGCGCAAAGCCTGGCCGCGGTAGCCACTATTTCAATTCTTTGGGTCGCCTTTGGCTATTCGCTGGCATTTGTCGGCGACGGTCCCTGGCTCGGGACGCTGGACCGTTGGTTTCTCGCCGGGATGTCGATGGATGCGGTCAATCCCGCTGCGAAAACCATCCCCGAGGCCCTGTTCATGCTTTACCAGATGACGTTCGCGATCATCACGGTCGCACTGGTGGCGGGTTCGGTGGCCGACCGGATGCGGTTCTCGGCCTATCTGTCGTTTTCGATTCTGTGGTTCGTGTTCGTCTACATTCCGCTGGCGCACTGGGTCTGGGGCGGCGGCTTCCTCGGCCGCATCGGTGTGATGGATTTTGCCGGCGGTCTGGTGGTGCATCTGAGCGCCGGAGCAGGCGGCCTGGTGGCGGCCAAGGTGCTCGGCCGCCGCCACGGCTATGGCAGCGAGAATCTGTCGCCGTTCGACCTGTCGCTCGCAGTGGTCGGCACCGGCCTGCTGTGGGTCGGTTGGTTCGGCTTCAACGGCGGATCGGCGCTGGGCGCCAATTCACGCGCGGTGATGGCGATTGTCGCTACCCACCTCGCCGCCTGTGCCGGCGCGCTGACCTGGGGCGCGCTGGAATGGACGACGCGCCGCAAGCCCTCGGTGCTTGGAATGATTTCCGGCGCCGTCGCCGGCCTCGGGACGATTACGCCCGCCTCCGGTTTCGTCGCTCCCTGGCACGGCATCGTTATCGGCGTGATAGCCGGACTGGTGTGCTTCTGGGCCTGTACCTGGCTGAAGCACCGCTTCAATTATGACGATTCGCTCGACGTGTTCGGCGTACACGGCATCGGCGGGATGACCGGTACCCTGCTGGTCGGGGTGTTCGCGACCGCCTCGATCTGCGGAGTCCCGGGCCTGATCGAAGGCAATCCGCACCAGCTCTTGATCCAGCTTTACGGGGTTGCTGTCACCCTGGTTTGGTCGGGCGGCGTGACCTTCGTGCTGCTCAAGCTGGTCAGCGCGTTCGTGCCGCTGCGGGTGTCGCGCGAACACGAGCTGATCGGCCTGGACATTTCGCAGCACGGCGAGGCCTTGCAGTAACCTCCTCCATCCAAATACCTTTTTGCCAAATCTACTGTCCTTGCCGTGGGCAGGATTGTGTTGGGCTGCCCTTCGTGCCCAACTTTTACGCAGGGCTGACCAGGTATTGAGCGCGACCGAATGGCGCAGCGCGCCCGTTCCCGGAAAAGGCTCGAAAAGCCCCGTCTTCATAAACCGTTAGGGATTTCGCCGGCTCTGGCACGGCATTTGATTCTACCCGCCTTGGCTGTGCCCGCGTAGTGACCTTCTCCGCGTGGTGAAACCTCAGTCGAGAAACGTCCGGTCGTGTCTGGACCGGGCCCAAGCGGGGATAGGACCCATGAAAATTGTTATGGCGATCATCAAGCCATTCAAGCTCGAAGAAGTCCGCGACGCCCTGACCGCCATTGGCGTTCACGGTCTCACGGTGACGGAAGTCAAGGGATACGGTCGACAGAAGGGTCACACGGAAATCTATCGCGGCGCTGAATACGCGGTGAGCTTCCTGCCCAAGATCAAGATCGAGGTCGCCATCGCCTCGGACCAGGTCGGCAAGACCATCGACGCCATCACGTCAGCGGCAAAGACCGGACAGATCGGCGACGGCAAGATCTTCGTGATCAACCTCGACCATGCGGTTCGCATCCGCACCGGCGAGGCCGATGCCGCAGCACTCTGAACCCGCGCAACCTATTCAATCAGGAGCATACCAAATGACGTTCAAACGTCCCACCAGCGCGGGATGGGCAGTCCTCGCAATCGCAGGACTCTGCGCCGCAGGTTTTGTCGACGCAGCACTTGCCCAAACGACGGCACCGGCCGCTCCTGCAGCAGCCGATGCGGCAGCGTCGCCGGCTGCCGCCGCCTTGGTCCCCAACAAGGGCGATACCGCCTGGATGCTGATATCCAGCGCCCTCGTTCTGATGATGTCGATCCCGGGGCTCGCGCTGTTTTACGGCGGTCTCGTCCGTACCAAGAACATGGCCTCCATCCTGACCCAGGTGTTCGCAATCGTCGCCATGGTCGGCGTGGTCTGGACTCTTTACGGCTACTCGCTCGCCTTCGGCGACGGCGGCAGCATGACGCCCTATATCGGCGGTTTCGCCAAGGCGTTCATGCATGGGGTCGACGCCAGTTCGACGGCAGCGACTTTCTCCAACGGCGTCGTGATTCCGGAATATTGTTACTTCGTGTTCCAGATGACCTTCGCGATGATCACCCCGGCCCTGATCGTCGGCGCCTTCGCCGAGCGCATCAAGTTCTCGGCGGTGATGCTGTTCATCCTGCTGTGGGTCACGTTCGTGTATTTCCCGATCGCGCATTGGGTCTGGTACGTGGCCGCTCCCGATGACGTCGCCGCCGCCGCCAAGGCGCTCGCCGCCGCGGGCGACGGTGCGGCCAAGACCGCGGCCCAGGCCAAGCTCGACGAAGTCACCGGCGCGGTCGGCTGGCTCGCCGGCGCCGGCGCCCTCGACTTCGCCGGCGGTACGGTGGTGCACATCAATGCCGGCATCGCCGGTCTGGTCGGCGCCCTGATCATCGGCAAGCGCACCGGCTACGGCAAGGACCTGATGGCTCCGCATTCGCTGACCATGACCATGATCGGCGCCTCGCTGCTGTGGGTCGGCTGGTTCGGCTTCAACGCCGGATCGAACCTCGAAGCCAACGGCACCACGGCGCTCGCCTTCGTCAACACCATGGTGGCGACCGCAGGTGCGTCGCTGTCCTGGCTGCTGTCGGAATGGATCGTCAAGGGCAAGCCCTCGTTGCTCGGCATCTGCTCCGGCGCGGTGGCCGGTCTGGTGGCGGTGACGCCCGCCTCCGGCTTTGCCGGCCCGATCGGCGCGCTGGTGCTTGGCCTCGTGGTCTCGCCGGTCTGCCTGTTCTTCGTCAGCACGGTGAAGAACGCTTTCGGCTATGACGACGCCCTCGACGTGTTCGGCGTCCACTGCATCGGCGGAATCATCGGTGCACTCGGCACCGGCATTCTGGTCAACCCGGCGCTCGGTGGCGTCGGCATCACCGACTACACCAACATCACCGGCAACAACGCCGGCACCTACGATCTCGTCACCCAGATGATCGCACAGGGCAAGGCCGTGCTGGCGACCTTGCTGTGGTCGGGCATCGGTTCGGCGATCCTCTACAAGCTCGTCGACGTGCTCGTAGGCCTGCGTCCCACCGTCGAGGAGGAACGCGAGGGTCTCGACATCACCGAGCATGGCGAGCGCGCTTACAACATGTAGTTCTCCCGGGCGTGGCCTCCCAAGGCCGCGTCCACAACTACGGTTGGGCACATACCCGGCAATGCCCCGACCGTGGAGGGGCTCCAGCCCAAGCTGGGGCCCCTTTCTTTTTGCGGACGTCATCCTATTCTTGGTCTTTCGGCGCGATCAACATGGCGTTCGGAAAATAGCTTCGATAACGCCGCACATCGCGCGTCAGCAAGCGCAGGCGGTCGACCTCCGCGTGAGCCCCGATGAAAAAGTCCGGGAGCACGCCGTTGCGAATGCCGCCCGCATTACGGTACTGGATGAAGGCCTTGCCCGCGAGGAACAGAGCGGCGCGCGGCATCGGCGCAACCGTGATGCCAAATCTCGCCAGCGCCGCATCGAAGTCATCGATGCTGTGAAAGCGGATCGATGTCTCGGCATAGATCACATCGTTGATAAGGAGCGTGCCCTGCAGGGCAGCTTCCTCCAATTGCGCGAGCGACCACTCCCACCAATTGGGTGTTCTGGTGAAGATGTCGAGCAGCACGTTCGAGTCCACCAGGGTCACGAATTACTCGCCACGCGTCATCGCCATGATCTCGTCGGTGAAAGGACCTGGGCCGGCGATACCAACCAATTCTGCGAACCGGCTGGGCTGGCGTGTTCCATCCGCCCGCTCGATGACAATGCTGCCGTCGGCCGCACGCCGAAAGGCCACGCGGCTGCCTGGGCCGAGGCCGAGGTGATCGCGGACCGGTTTTGGAATCGTCACCTGACCCTTGCGCGTAACGGTGGTTGTCATCGCCTCTCTCCGAGGTAATACCGCCGGATAATGTGGTAATACCATGCAAATTGTCCAGTTCGGTCGATGGTTAATCGTGTCTTAACCTTGCCGTATCTATGGTGGTTTGATCCGCTTCCGGCCGGCCTCAAGCTGCGGCCGGCTGCCCCGAAAGTGCTGGCGCTTCAAGTATGGCCATGACCGCTTCATCCCGCGCCGCCCAAGGCGCCGGCAGCGCGCCAAGCGAACGCTCGCCGTTCGCGCGGCTGGCCGAATTGCTGGCCCCGCACCAACCCGGTAAGCCCTTGATTACGCTGTCCTTGGGCGAGCCGCAACATCCGTTGCCGGGGTTTGTCGGCCCGGTGCTGGCCAAGCACATCGGCGATTTCGGCCGCTATCCCATCGCCAAGGGCATCGAGCCATTCCGGCGGGCGGCGGCGAACTGGCTTGCCAACCGGTTCCAGCTGCCCCGGACCATCGATCCCGACAGCGAAATTCTGGTGCTGAACGGCAGTCGTGAAGGCCTGTTTCTCGCCGCGATCGCCGCGGCGCGCTATGTCGGCGGACGCCGCGGCAAACCTGCGATCCTGATGCCCAATCCGTTTTACCCGGCCTATGCGGCCGGCGCCCGCGCCGCGGACTGCGAAGCGATCTTTCTGCCGACGACATTGGCCAACGGATTCCTGCCGGATCTCGACGCGCTTGAGGAGGCGACGCTCGCCCGCACCGTCGCGATCTACCTCGCCTCACCGGCCAACCCGCAAGGCGCGGTGGCCTCACGG
Source organism: Bradyrhizobium sp. (assembly GCA_039935515.1). Classification (GTDB taxonomy): domain Bacteria; phylum Pseudomonadota; class Alphaproteobacteria; order Rhizobiales; family Xanthobacteraceae; genus Bradyrhizobium. Next base: position 1,495 of record JBDTKD010000104.1, on the reverse strand, counting down.
GAATATTTCAGCCGCCTGAAACAACTGGCCGACCGTTTCGGCTTCATGATCCTGAGCGACGAATGCTATTCGGAAATCTACACCCAGGCCGCTCCCGGCAGCATGCTGGAATGTGCCGGGCCCGATTTCAGCCAGGTCGTCGCGTTCCAGTCACTGTCGAAGCGCTCCAATTTGCCGGGCATGCGGGTCGGCTTTGCCGCCGGCGACGCCAGGTTTCTTGCGATGTTTCACGAACTGCGCAATGTCGCCGCGCCGCAGGTCCCGGTGCCGCTGCAGCAGGTCGCGATCGCCGCCTATAGCGACGAGGCGCATGTCGAGGAAAACCGCCGGCTCTACCGGGTCAAGTTCGATCTCGCCGACCAGATTCTCGGCAATCGCTATGGCTATCACCGTCCCGCGGGCGGCTTCTGCGTCTGGCTCGATGTGTCGCAGCGCGGCGGCGACGAGGCGGCGACGGTGAAGCTCTACAAGGACGGCGGCGTGCGCGTGATCCCCGGAAGCTATCTGGCACGGCAGCAACCCGATGGCAGCAATCCCGGCGCCGGCTATATCCGTCTCGCTCTGGTAGCGGACAGGGAAACTACAGCCGATGCCTTGCACCGGCTGGTCGAAATTCTGGATTAGTCGCGGGGCCCCATGAGCATGCCGGCGATCGAACGCGTCATTCCTCTCGTCAGCCAGTTGCCGGTCTCGGTGCGCGAGGCGCTGGCCCGACGGCTGCGCGAACTTACCGGCCTCAGCCTGATCGCGCTCGCCGGCGTGGTGGCGGCGGCGCTGATGACCTGGTCGGTGCAGGATCCGAGCCTCAGCCACGCGACATCGCGCGCCGTTCGCAACATTGTCGGCTATCCCGGCGCGATCGGCGCCGATCTCCTGATGCAGATTCTCGGACTCGGCGCCGTCATGTTGATCCTGCCGGTGGCGGTGTGGGGTTGGCGGATGTTGACCCATCGCGGCTTCGACCGCGAAGCGCTCCGGATCGCCTGCTGGATTCTGTGCATGGTGACATCGGCGGGCTTTGCCAGCTGCTGGTCGCACGGTGGCGCATGGCCGCTGCCGACCGGGCTCGGCGGCGTGGTCGGCGACGCCCTGGTGCGCGCCCCCGCGGTGGTGTTCGGTCCGCCCGGCGCGGTCTATCGCATCGGGCTCGGACTCATTCTGGGCGCCATGACGGCCGCAACCTTCCTGGTCGCCGGCGGCCTCGGCTCGCGGCCGCAGGAGGATGAACTGACGCCGATCGAGGACGATGACGCGCCGTTCGTGGAAGCAGATGACGGCGGCTCGGTCTCGCTGGGGTGGGCGTTTCATGCCGCGATGAGCGCAAAGGCGCGGCTGTGGCTGGTGCTGACGCTGGCCTACCGGTGGCTGGTTGCGAGCGGCCCGGCGCCACGGACGTCCTTGTTCGACCGTCAGGAGCCGACCCTCGACGGTCGCACCGCGCCGTCGCTGGCGCCGCGGGCCGGAGAGGATTGCGACGACGACGAGGAAACCGACG